>JAYSPY010000106.1:0-13273 GCA_043721855.1 Pseudorhodobacter sp. | reverse complement strand
AATGCTATCGGCATTGGCTTTCATATAGTCAAAGCCGCAGTGATCGGCGATCCGAGCCATGGTTTCTGCGTCGTGGTCGATGCCCAGAAAATCGGCGATGCGGGAAATTTCGCCGGGAAGGTCGGTTTTCAGGGTCTGAAAATGCACCAGAAGAACATTGGGCAGATTGCGAATTGCCCACCAACTGCGGACATTTTCCCAAAATGGCCAAAACGGCGCGCCGTCATTCGCCAGCCAGTTCAGGAAATAATCACGCGGGTTGGCAAGGGGTTTGCCAATCGGTGGCCCAACCCGGCCCGGCGTGTCATTCAGCGCCCCATACCACTTGTCGTTGGCGCGCATATGATGGTTGAACAAGCTCCACACCATGTCGCGCCCATCGCGGGCGATGTAGATGTATTTCGCGCGCTCCGAAAAAACCAACGCCTCCACCGGCAGATGTGTCTTGAGGAAGCGGCGATGCGCCTGCGCCTCGACCTCGGCCAGTTTGATGTGCTTGGGCGGCACCCGCAGGTCCATCCAAGGTGACATAGCGGCCAGGTTCAGCCCTTCGGCGCCGGAAAATATCAACTGGCCGACGATCTGCTGCATCCAGGTGGTGCCGGATTTGGCATAGGTGGCAAGGATGATGTCATCGTTACGGTACGTAAAATCATCCCAGATCGTGCTGTCCATATGGTGGTTGTGCATGTCATGCGTTTTGACAGGCTTGAATGTGTCAAGCATCTGAATTCCCTTGTGTTTAAAGCGGTTTGGTGGAACGGACGGCAGCTATTGCGCGCTGTGGACAGATCATGCGCCGATCTTATTGCGTGACATATCCAGCAAAATGGGTTTCACTTTTGCAAATTTGCAAAAGGCTACGGGGATGGATTGGAACGACCTCCGGCTGTTTTTGGCGGTAGCACAGCACGGCTCGATCCGGGCGGCGGGGGAACATCTGGGGGTGAACCAGTCCACGGTGAACCGGCGGATGGATGTTCTGGAGCATGATTTGAAACTGCGGCTGTTTGATCGGTCCACCCGTGGGCTGGCTCTCAATGTGGCGGGCCGGGCAATCGCGGACGCAGCCGCACCGCTATCGGGCCTTGTGACAAACGTTCTGCAAGTGGCAGACGCTCAGCGCCGCGCCTTGACGGGCAGCATCAAAATCACCGCGCCATCAACCGCAGCGATTGCTTTCGTCGCCCCGATCGTTGAGATTTTCCGGGCGAAATTTCCGGATATTCGCGTAGAATATGACGGCTCCGAGGCGCGGCTGGATTTGCACAAGGGTGAGGCGGATGTGGCGCTCAGGGCAGGGCTGAAGCCTCCGGATGACAGTTTGCATGCCGATCTGATCCACGATCACGAATGGGCGCTGTATTGCAGCACTGGCTACGCAGCACAGCACGGGGTTCCGACATGTCTGGCAGAATTGCGGCAGTTTGACGTGGTCGACCTCGCCGGGGCAATTGGAACGCGGGCTGGCCATCAATGGATGATGCAATTTGCTGATCCTGCCCGCATTGCGGGCACGGCGCAGTCGGTGCCGAACATGAGAGATATTTTGTATGCAGGCTTGGGTGTGGGCACCCTGCCGCTGATGACTGGCAACCCAGAGCTGGGGCTGATGCGCTGCTTTGATCCGATCCCGCAACTGAACACACAGATGTGGCTGGTCACCACCCGCGAGTCGCGCCAAGTTCCGCGCATCGCCGCCTTTGTACAGGTGGCGCTGCAATGGTTCCGCGACGGGCACGGGCGGGCGGCCTTGTTGCCACGCTAGGCCTTCGGTTTTCCGTGGGCCAATTCAAAAATCAGGCAACACGTTTCGGAAATGCGTTTCAATCCCGGAAAAACCGGCTGTCCTTGATCTGATCCCAAGCCCAAACCACCTCTTGCAAGCGGTCCTCGTCATCGCGGTTGCCGCCGTTCATATCGGGATGAAGATCCTTCACCAAACCCTTGTACTGCTTGCGAATTTCGGGTTTCGTCCAGGTGTCGCGGGCATCCAGAATCTCCAGCGCCTTACGCTCTGGTGCGGGTAGTTTCCGGGTAGGTGATGTGCCCGTCGCCCGCCCGGGGTTTTGCGTGGCATTGCTGCCCAAAATTTCAATCGGGTCATTCACACCCAACCGCGACCAAACGCGCCCTTCATCCGGCCGCTTGGTAAACGGTTCGGTTTCGCGCCCCCAAACCCTGTCTTTTTCCAGAAATTTCTGGAAATCCTCATCCGTCGTGCCTTGGAAGAAGTTCCATTTCAAATTGTATTCCCGCACATGGTCTTTGCAGAACCAGAAAAATTCATCCAGCAGGTCCGGTGATTTCGGGGCGCGGTAAATGCCGCCCTCCTTGCATCCCGGAAAATCGCACCCTTGCGTCGATGTATCAAACGCACCCGAAAACCCCCGACGCCCGGTTTTGCGGCGTTTTTTATCCGCCGACACGCGCATATCAAATTCAAACGGGGCTTTGGACATCAGCATGGGCCTTTCCGACTCGGAGGCAAGAGAATAGGGGTAATTGCGGCAGATTGAAGGGCCGATATGCAGGGGTGCGTTAATATGCCTATCGCCGACGAAATTAAAGCCAGCCTGACCGATACTTTTTCGCCCAATCGGCTTGAGATCGTCGATGATAGCGAAAGTCACCGCGGCCATGGTGGCTGGCGTGATGGCGGGGAGACTCATTTCAACGTCCTGATCCGCGCGCCCGTCTTCGCGCCGATGTCGCGCATCGACCGCCACCGCGCCATTCACCGCGCTCTTGGGCCAGGCCTTGTTGCCCGCATTCACGCCCTTGCTCTGGATATCGGCTGAACCAACCCCGCCAGTTGTTCTTCGCAAAAAACTCAACTTTTTTCCTGCTGTCGAAACTTGCGAAAAATAACCTTTCCTTTTGGCTAACCATTGGTTGATTTCATCAGTGCTGCCTATGCGCATAGCCGTAAGGCTCCGCATTATCCCGATCTGGACCTTATCTTCCAAGCCCTGTCAGACCCGACCCGGCGTGACCTTCTGGCCCGATTGGTCGACGGCCCGATCTCTGTCTCGGCCCTTGCCAAACCCACAGGATTTGCCCTGCCAGCGGTGATGAAACATCTGGATGTTCTTGAAAGTGCTGCCCTTATCGCCACAATCAAATCTGGGCGCACCCGATTGTGCCACGCCCGCCCCGATACCCTTGCCGCCACAACCGATTGGCTGAAAAAACAGCGCGCTCGGTGGGAAAAGCGCACCAACCGGCTTGAAGACGACCTGACCATTTTGCACAAGGGCCCCAAAGAATAACCACCTCCCTGATCCTGAGCCAAGTTTTCAAAGCCCCGCGGTCCGCCATTTACGCCTGCTGGACCACGCCCGAACACTTGATCCATTGGTTTATGCCAAAGCCTCATTTCCGCACCGACATCGCACTGGACCTGCGTCCTGGCGGGCGGTTTGACAGCATTATGCATGTGGATGGCATGGCGATCGCCAGCACCGGCTGCGTGTTGGATGCCATCCAAGACCGCCGTTTCGGTTTCACCGACCTGATGACCGCCAATTTCCAACCCGCAGCAGACCCCGGCCTCGGCTTTACCGCCACCATAGGCCTGTCAGATCAAAACGGCGGCATGCTCTACCACGTCACCGCCCGCCACCGCACCGATGAGGATGCAGAAAAACTCGAAACCATGGGCTTCTCCAACGGCTGGGGCGCTGTCGTCGCACAGCTGGACGCATATGCGTCAACACTATGACCCAAGATCGCACCATGACGAGTCAACGTCTGATCGACGCCAGCCCCGAACAGGTCTGGCGCGCCCGACCTGGGCAGCGGCGGCGCTTGGCGGTTTGAAATGATCGGTCCTGATGGAACCGTCTGGCACTACCGCCATCACGCAATCGCTTACACGCCGCATCACAAAATCACTTTCCTCTTGGATGATGCCACCGACGCAAACCCCGCAATGGCGGTAACCGTGATCCTATCGCCGCAGTCCGGTGGCACTTTTCTGGCCCAATCCTTCATCTGCCCCACCGTCAAGGCGTGCACAGGCGCGGTCGCGTTCGGTGCGACAGAGCTTGGCCAAACCACCCTCGCCAAACTTGCGGCCATATCCGAAAGCTAACCCCTGCCGATTTCATCTTGGTAAAAATATCCTCGGGGGTCAGGGGGCCGACAGCCCCCTGCTTTCAACATCAAAACAGATACCCCCTAGTTTTTCGCCCCGATCCCCCGGCATTTGTCGGAGCAATACTTTACCTCGTCCCACACTTTAGCCCAAGCCTTGCGCCACACAAACGGCCGTCCGCAACAGGCGCAATCCTTTACCGGCAAATCCCGCTTTTTGACCATCTTCGCCATCACAAATCCAAACTCATCTGGCCACCGGCACTTTTTCGCGGCTCTACCACCACCACATCCCGCACAAACCGCGCATCCTTTCGGCTTGCGTGCTTTTTAACAATCCCTGCTGCTTCTGCCCCAAACCCGGCCTCGCGCCGCAAGCCCCAGACCGCATCCCGCGCCACCCGCGCCGCTGTCAACAGATCAACCACCGGCTCGGGGTAGCGCAAGCCCCGCGCGCCCGGCCATTTCCACGGCTCGTGCACAAACCCCTCCGGCACGCCCGCCAGTTCCGGCACCCAGCGGCGGGTAAAAACCCCGGTCGGGTCTTGATCATAGCCCTGCTTCACCGGGTTATACATCCGCACCGTATTGATGCCCGTGACACCCGATTGCATCTGCACCTGCGGCCAGTGGATGCCCGGTTCGTAATCGGTAAACCTGCGCGCAAGTATCGCACCCGTCGCCCGCCAATCCAACCATAGATGATAAGACGCGAAAGACATCACCATCGACCGCATCCGAAAGTTCAACCACCCCGTCGCCGCCAGATAGCGCATGCAGGCATCCACGAAAGGCACGCCCGTTTCCCCATCAGCCCAAGCCGCCAATCGCCCGGCATCCGGCATCCGTGGCCGCAGCTCATCCGCCGCCCGGTGCAGCGCCCGAAGTTCAATGCTCGGCTGATCTTCCAGCTTTTGCATAAAATGATCCCGCCACGCGAGCCGCGACTGAAAGCTGCGCAACGATCCCGACCAGCCACCCGCAGGCCGTTCTGCCTGCCGCATGACGGTTACTTGCGTCACCTCGCGCATCGACAGCGCCCCAAGCGCCAGATGCGCCGATACCCGCGAACAGGCGCGTTCCCCCGTCACGGGCGACGACATCGCCGATCGGTAGCTTTGCCCGCGCACGTTCAGAAAACTGTCAAGCAACGCCAGACCTGCCTCGCGCCCGCCGGTCTGGCGGTGCGGGCAGGGGTCATCCGCCAGCCGCAACGCCCGCACAGTTGGAACGATCCCCGGCTCCACCCCCGCCACGCCAACCAGCGCAGGCGCATCCAGCACGGTGCCGCCCATGAACCCGTCACGCGCCCGCGCCCAACCATTGCGGCTGGCAAGCCTGCGCACCACGCCCGATTGCGGCAGCTCGACCCAGTCTATCCCGGCACCCTTTGCCCATGCCTTTACTGCAGAATCGCGGGCATAGGTCCACAGGTTGCCGGTTTCTTCATGGCTGATGATCGAGGTGATCACATGCTGCTTGCAAAGCCGCGCCAACACGTCAACCGCGCCACCCACCCGCACCACCAAAGTCGCACCCAACCCGGCCAACTTGCCTTGCAGATCCATCAGACATTCCGCGGTAAACGCCCATTGCCGCGCCGATGTATCGGGCAGCGCCCAATACTCCGGCTCCACGATATACACCGGCAAGACCGCGCCCAGCGATGCCGCCATGCACAGCGCCGGATGATCCTGCACCCGCAAATCGCGCTTATACCAGATAAGAACATTCATAGAACATCTATCTCATTAACCAGCTTGATTCGCAAACCCCGCTTGGCACTTGGCCGCCACACATCTAAGTTAGTCGCGAAACCGGAGGCTGCAATGACCCAAACCATCCACCTGTCCGACTATCTGCCCTATCCCTACCTGTTGGACCGTGTCGCCCTGATCTTTGATCTGGCCCCGAATGCTACCCGCGTGCGCGCCACTCTCAATTTTGCCCCCAACCCGGCGCGCCCCGGTGCCCATGATCTGCGGCTTGACGGCGAACAGATGCGCCTGATCGCTGCCCGTATCAACGGCAAGGCCATCACCGCCATACCCGATGCAAACAGCCTGACGATCGCGGCTGAAGATCTGCCAAATGGCCCCTTTACGCTGGAAACCGAGGTTGAAATTAACCCCGCCGCCAACACAGCACTTGATGGCCTTTACATATCGAACGATATGTATTGCACGCAGTGCGAGGCGCAGGGCTTTCGTAAAATCACCTACTACCCCGACCGCCCCGATGTGATGGCGCGCTTTTACGTCCGGGTGAACGCCGATCTTCCTGTGCTGTTGTCCAACGGCAATCCCGTGGGGCAGGGGCAAGGCTTCGCCGAATGGGATGATCCATGGCCCAAACCCGCTTATCTGTTCGCGTTGGTGGCGGGCGACCTGCGCGCGCATTCCGCCCCGTTCACCACCATGTCGGGCAAACCCGTGGCCCTGAATATCTACGTCCGCCCCGGTGATGAAGACCGTTGCAGCTACGCCATGGGTGCGCTGATCCGCTCTATGATCTGGGATGAACGCGTTTATGGCCGCGAATACGATTTGACAATTTTCAATATTGTTGCCGTCGATGATTTCAATATGGGCGCGATGGAGAACAAGGGTTTGAACATTTTCAACTCCAAGCTGGTTTTGGCCCTGCCGGAAACCGCCAGCGACGATGATTTTGGCCGGATCGAGGCGGTCATCGCGCATGAGTATTTTCACAACTGGACAGGCAATCGCATCACCTGCCGCGATTGGTTTCAGCTGTGCCTGAAAGAAGGCCTGACCGTGTACCGCGATCAGCAGTTTTCGGGTGACATGCGCAGCCATGCGGTCAAGCGGATCGAGGATGTCCTGACCCTGCGCGCGCGCCAGTTCCGCGAAGATGGCGGCCCACTTGCCCATCCCGTGCGCCCCGACAGCTTTGTCGAAATCAACAATTTCTACACCGCCACCGTTTACGAAAAGGGCGCCGAGGTGATCGGCATGCTGAAAACGCTTGTCGGTGATGCCGATTATGCCAAGGCGCTGGATCTCTATTTCACGCGCCACGATGGCGAAGCGGCCACGATTGAGGACTGGCTAAAAGTGTTCGAAGACACCACAGGCCGCGATCTGGCAGGGTTCAAACGCTGGTATACCGAAGCGGGCACCCCGCGCCTGACCGTGACCGATGAATGGGCCCCGCAAGCCAATGGCGGCACCTACACCCTGCACATCGCGCAAACCAACCCGCCCACCCCCGGCCAACCCACCAAAGCGCCGAAGGTAATCCCCGTGGCCGTTGGGCTACTAAACCCCAACGGCGACGAAGTGCTTCCCACAACCGTGCTGGAACTGACCAAGGCCCGCCAGAGTTTCACCTTCGAAAACCTGGGCACCAAACCCATCCCGTCGATCCTGCGCAACTTTTCTGCCCCCGTGGTGCTGGACCGCGCGCAGTCCAACGCGGAGCGCGCCTTCCTGCTGGCCCACGACACCGACCCTTTCAACAAATGGGAATCGGGCCGCGCGCTGGCAAAAGACGTGCTCGCCCGCATGGTCACTGACGGGGCCGATGCATCCCCCGATTGGCTGAATGCCATCGCTGAAGTTGCACAGGATGACACCCTCGACCCCGCCTTCCGCGCCCTTGCCCTGCGCCTGCCCGGCGAAGATGACATGGCCCAAACCCTGCACGCTGCTGGCCACGTGCCTGACCCCGCCGCAATTTATACCGCCCGCCGCCGCATGGCCGCAAGTCTGGCACAGCACTTGTCCCCCATCCTCGCGCCCATGGTCGCAGCCCTCGCCGATACTGGCCCCTTCATATCCGACGCCAGATCTTCCGGCCGCCGCGCGCTGAAACTGACCGCACTATCCTGTCTGACCAGCCTCGATCACGGCGCAGCCGCTGCCAAAATCTTTGCCGCCGCCAACAACATGACCGACGAACAGGGCGCACTCGCCGCCCTTTTGGACCAAGGCCTAGGCCAACCCGAACTGGCGATATTCAAGGAACGCTGGGCAAACGACCGCCTTGTGATGGACAAATGGTTTGCCCTGCAAATGTCCTATGCCGCCCCAGATGCCACCGCCGTCACCGCAGACCGCCTAACCCGCCACCCTGCATTTGATTGGAAAAACCCGAACCGTTTCCGCGCCGTGATGGGCCCGCTATCTGCCAATCACGCAGGTTTTCACCATGCATCGGGCGCGTCTTACAAATTACTCGCGGATTGGCTGATCAAACTAGACCCGGTAAACCCGCAAACCGCCGCCCGCATGTCAACAGCCTTCGAATCTTGGCAGCGCTACGATGCGGATCATCAATCTATGGCGCGATTCGAGCTGACGCGCATCCTGAACACTTCCGGCCTTAGCCGAAATTTAGGTGAAATGATCACTCGCATGCTCGGCGCGCCCTGACCCCACGGTTTCATCTGGTGAAAAATATCCCCGCCGGAGGCCTGTCTTGCAACAGGCACTTTCGGTGGCAAACTTTACTGACAATAGCTTTGCTTTGCGGACCACGCCGCCATGCCTGAACGCATTGATGATTTGTTCATCGGCCCCCAGTCGCGACCCAGCCCTTGCCGGCCATTGCCCGCAACCACGGCGTCCTGGCCCACTTGCCGCGCCATAATCTGTACGCCACAGGCCAAATTCGCAGCGCCATCCTTCAGCGCACCCGCCGATGTGGCCGCACAGCCGTTGGTCCGCGCGGTCTGCGATGAGATTTGCAAAAGCCCGATATACCGCCCGCCGCCACCTGCCGCCTTGGGGTTCCAGCCGCTTTCAACCTTGGCCAGCGATGACAACACGCCCACCCAAAATGCCCGCCGCTCGTCCAGCCGGTTCTTGGCATAGGCCGGGCACCAGGCCTTGATATCGCCCGGCACTGGCCGCGCCAAAACGCTGTCATACCGCGCCACGGCTGCCAAAGTGGCCGATGTCCACGCCGCCGCCTCTGGTCGCGCATCCCAGCCCATCGCGGGCAGCCCGTCATCCTTGGTCCGGTCCAGCATAATGCCCTCGGCGCAGCCACCAAGCACCATCAACACACAACAAACCAATAGTTTTCGGATCAACATCGGCACAGCCACAGCAACCTCGCCCCCATGCGGCGAAGCCGCGCAATGCCCGTCCATCACCGGTCTGACAAGTCTACCCCCCGACTTTAGGCCGATTTCCGCCGCATCAAACCCTTGCCCCGGCCCGCGACCAACCCTAGAAAGACGCCAACCCCGATAGGATGCGCCATGCTTGATCTTGCCCATACCCTGCCGAAACCCAAGGTCATTTCCGGTGCCAAACATGATTGGGAACTTGTCATCGGGATGGAGATTCACGCCCAAGTCGCGTCCAACGCCAAGCTTTTCTCGGGTGCGTCAACTGCAGTGGGCGCCGAGCCGAATTCTAACGTCGCCTTCGTCGATGTTGCCATGCCCGGCATGCTGCCCGTGATCAACGAATTTTGTGTTGAACAGGCGGTGCGCACTGGCCTTGGGTTGAGCGCGCAAATCAACCTGAATTCCGCCTTTGACCGCAAGAATTACTTCTACCCCGACCTGCCACAGGGCTACCAGATCAGCCAGCTTTACCATCCCATCGTGGGAATGGGCGAAGTGTTGATTGAACTTTCGCCCGGTGTCGCCCGCATGGTGCGGATTGAACGTATCCACCTTGAACAAGACGCCGGAAAATCCATCCACGATATGGATCCGAACATGTCTTTTGTCGATTTCAACCGCACCGGCGTGGCCCTGATGGAAATCGTCTCCCGCCCCGATATTCGTGGCCCGGAAGAGGCCGCAGCCTTCATCACCAAACTGCGCCAAATCCTGCGCTACCTTGGCACCTGTGACGGAAACATGCAAAACGGCAACATGCGCGCGGACGTGAACGTATCGGTCTGCCGCCCCGGCCAATATGAGAAATATCAAGCCACACAAGACTTTAGCCATCTCGGCACGCGGTGTGAATTGAAGAACATGAATTCCATGCGCTTTATTCAACTTGCCATTGACGTCGAAGCACGTCGCCAGATCGCCATTCTTGAAGACGGTGGCAGCATCACGCAGGAAACCCGGCTTTACGACCCAGATAAAAACGAAACCCGGTCGATGCGGTCCAAGGAAGAGGCGCATGACTACCGCTATTTCCCCGATCCGGACCTGCTGCCCTTGGTCATAGATCAGGCGTGGGTCGATCATATCGCGGCCACCATGCCGGAACTGCCCGATGCCAAAAAAGCCCGTTTCATGGGTGACTTTGGCCTGACCGATTATGATGCATCGGTGCTGACTGCCGATCTGGATTCAGCCGCGTATTTCGAGGCCGTCGCAAAAGGCCGCGATGGCAAACAAATCGCAAATTGGGTGATCAACGAGCTTTTCGGCCGTCTGAACAAGGAAGGCCTGACCATTGCGCACAGCCCAATGTCCACGGCGCAACTCGGCGGCCTGATCGACCTGATCGCATCGGGCGAAATATCGGGAAAAATGGCGAAAGATCTGTTTGAACTGCTATGGACCAAAGGCGGCGTGCCCGCCGAAGTTGCCGCCGAAAACGGTATGAAACAAGTCACCGACACAGGCGCAATCGAGGCCGCTGTTGATGCCATTATCGCAGCCAACCCCGATCAAGTGGAAAAGGCCCGCGCCAACCCAAAACTGGCAGGCTGGTTTGTAGGCCAAGTCATCAAAGCCTCGGGCGGCAAAGCCAATCCTGCCACGGTGAACGAATTGGTGTCCAAAAAACTGGGCCTTTGACCCATATAAGGCCACATCCCCGGGCAATGTTCAGGGGCCGCCCCCCGATCAGGACACCAGTTTTTCCTGCACCGAAAATGGGCCAGGCCCCAGTCAAGGCGGCATGAAGGGGTAATCGCTTTCGACCGGTAAAATTCAATCCGTGCCCGACCCCGCGCGACGTTTGTCACGCCCGTCCAAATTGCGGTCATCGGGCGCAGGTCGGTTGCGATAAATAAATCAATCTCAAACCCCGGATTTGACCAACGCAAATCCACCTCGCCGCCCGGTTCAACCACCAGCTACCAATGGGTTTTAGACGCGGGCAACTGCCTTTACCAAAGCCGTATTAGCCTGCGCCGTTTTGGCAGCGGTTCCGGGTTCAGGTTGCGCCGCATGCCGGATTGCGCCACCAATATGCACACCCTTGTGGCAAAACACGACCGGATTGCGGCGTGCCGATGAGGTGCAGGTGCTGGGCTTTTGTCCCCATCATCGCATTTGCACAAAGACATTTTCAGTATGATATCAAAATTAAACAAGGCGTGAAGTTTATTGATAATATCACTTGATTACATATGTTTACAAATCACCGCACGCGCACTGAGCGGATAAAATCCGCCGCTGTCAAACTCCCCACTTTTCCCGGCCCGCCAAAATCGCTAAACAGCCCCAAAATCAAAAGGGCATCCCATGCAGCGTTTCGAATATAAGGTCATCCCAGCCCCCACCAAGGGTGAGAAAACCCGCGCCGCCAAAACCACCGCCGACCGGTTCGGTGTGGCCCTGACCAACCTGATGAATGAACTTGGATCTGACGGTTGGGATTACGTCCGCGCCGATACATTGCCCTGCGAAGAACGTGTCGGCTTCACCGGTTCAAAATCCACATTCCAGAACATGCTGGTGTTTCGCCGGGTGTTGAACGATGAACCTTCAATCCTTGCAGAATCGATGTTGATGTCGGCGAAGGCGGCTCCGGAATATCTTCGGCCGGTTCTGCTGGCCACCCAATCCGAAGGTGCTGCCCCAGCACTTGGGCCGGCTTTGGCGCGCGATTAGTCAAAGTTTCGCCGCCTTCAAGGCGTCAGGCAATGCGGCTGAAAATGCCGCCAGTTCTGACGCGCCACCCAGGCTTACCCGAATGCAGCGGTCCAGCGGGGCCACCCCCGGCATCCGCACGAAAATATCCCGCGCCAACAGTTCTGCCAATGTCCGACGGGCAAAATTGCCGTCTGATCCGCAATCGATGGTCAGAAAATTCGTGGCCGACGGCAGCGGTTTCAACCCATTTTCCCGCGCGATCCGCCCGAAACTTTCCCGCGCCAAGATAACGTGCTTGCGGACCCAAGTCAGGTGATCCTGATCGGCCAAGGCCGCGATGGCCGCCGTCTGGATCAGCCGGCCTACCCCAAAGTGATTGCGGACTTTATCAAAGGCCGTGATCAAGGGTGCCGCTCCAATCGCGTAGCCGATCCGTAGGCCAGCCATACCGTAGCCTTTGGAAAAGGTCCGCATCCGGATGACGCGGGGATTTTCGGGGGAAATGTCCGGTTCCGTGCCGGGTGGGGCAAGGTCGATATAAGCCTCGTCAAGGATCAGCAGGCAGTCATCTGGCAGGGCGTTGATCATGTCCTGGATCACCGCGGCAGGGTGATGCGATCCCATGGGGTTGTTGGGATTGGACAGGTAGATCAGTTTTGCGTGCGTTTTTTTGGCGAGTTTCAGCAGGCTTTCGGGGTCTTCATGGTCGCCCTTGAACGGAGCTTTGTGCAGGGTGCCGCCGAAACCTGCGACGTGGAAATTGAAGGTTGGGTAGGCGCCGTTTGAGGTGGCGACCGCGTCATTCGGGCCAATTATGAGGCGGATGAGGTTGCCGAGAAGGCCGTCAATTCCTTCGCCGACCACGATGTTTTCGGGGCGGCAGGCGTGGTGATTTGCGAGGGCGGCGCGGAGGGTGCAGATTTCGGGGTCGCCGTATTTCCAGATATCATGGGCGTTGGATTTGATCGCTTCGATAACTTTGGGCGAGGGGCCGAAGGGGGATTCGTTGGCGCCCAGCCGGGCCAGAAATGGGCGGCCTCGGGTGCGTTCCTGGGTTTCGGGGCCTACGAAAGGGACGGTCGAGGGAAGGGAGGCGGCGAGGGGGGTGAGTTTCATGATTTGAAGTTAGCCTGAGATTTGGATGCCGGGGCAAGGGGGGCGGGGAATTATTTTTTGCACGGGGCTTGCGATTGAAAAAGGGGGGCTGTCTGCCCCCCTCGTCACTGCGTGCCTCACCCCCCGAGGATATTTTTGAACAGATGAAATCAGGCGATTTCGGCAAGCCGGGCGAGGGCGGCGTTGAGTTTGGCGGATTCTTCTTCCCGGGCGGCGAGGTTGGTGCGGACCTCCTCGACCACATCTTCGGGGGCGGAGGCTGCGAAGTTGGGGTTATTTGCGCGGCCCTTCAGA
>JAYSPY010000105.1:0-23650 GCA_043721855.1 Pseudorhodobacter sp. | reverse complement strand
GGCCATGGTGCCGCCTGCATAGACAAAGCCGCCAAACGCGTTTTGGGCGGGCACAAATTCCTCTTGTGTTACAAGGGTTTGGCCAAGATTTGCCACGGGGCGGCGATCCTTGGGGAAATCCCATGGATGGATCAAGGCATCCCAATCAGGGCGCACTTGCCAGGCGTTATTGATGGCGAGGATATGGTCAAAGCCCATCCGCGGCCAAGACCTGGCCTGCACGACATTGGGGCCGGAACCAAGGATCAGAATGGACGTCATAGGCGGTATTCTCCGGGTCGTGATCGTTCCGGTTACATAGAGTGCGCCTTCGGCATGGCCAGTGGGTGGGGGTTAATTTTTCGGTTGGGGCAATTTTGCGGGGTTGCGGAAAGCCGGGCGTTCTGTGGGTTAAACCGTTGGTGGGGTTGCAGTTTGTCGGTCTTGATCACGTCTTGCTTGCGTCTTCTTTCCGTCTCTACGTGCGCAGGATGGTTCGGGCATTAACCATGTTGGGCGAATCGGCGAGGCCGAGAGGTGCGCAATGAATGCACACCCTACGGGCGATCAGGGCAGGACGTGTGGCCTTAGACCGAGAACGAGGTTCCGCAGCCGCAGGAGCTGGAGGCGTTCGGGTTCTGGATCACAAAGCGCGCGCCGATCAGTTCTTCGGAATAGTCGATCACGGCATTGGCAAGGAAGGGCAGCGATATGGCATCGACCAGAACGCGCTGTGCGCCCTGTTCCAGCACCAGATCATCGTGGCCTGCATCATCCAGCCGGATGTCATATTGAAAGCCGGAACAACCGCCGCCTTCGACAGCCACGCGCAACGGCCTTGTATCGCCGGTGGCTTCGGCAATTTCAGCCAGTCGCGCGAATGCGCGGTCGGTTACGCGGGGGGGAAGCGTCAGCGTTGCCATGTGAAAACCCATATCATTGCGGCGTCAGTTTTATATAAGATGCAGCAAACCAACCTGCAAGAACAGGCACAATCATGTTAGCGCCCTATGCCTGCCAACCAGATGCGTCACGCGGGCGATTGCACCATGAGCGCATGTCTTCGTTCCGGTCGCAGTTTCAGCGCGACCGCGACCGGATCATTCATTCGTCGGCGTTTCGCAGGCTGAAGCACAAGACCCAGGTGTTCGTTGAACATGAAGGCGATTATTACCGCACGCGGTTGACCCATACGATCGAGGTGGCGCAGGTGGCGCGCACGATTGCGGGGGTTTTGGGGCTGAACACCGATCTGGCCGAGGCGGTAGCGCTGGCGCATGACCTGGGGCACACGCCGTTTGGCCACACCGGCGAGGATGCGCTGGGGGCGTTGATGGCACCGTATGGTGGCTTTGATCACAACGCGCAGGCCATCCGCATCGTTACCCGGTTGGAACGCCACTATGCCGATTTTGACGGGTTGAACCTGACGTGGGAATCGCTGGAAGGCATTGCCAAGCATAACGGGCCGCTGATTGGGCCGTTTGCGCGGGAAGCTGGTCCCTTGCCCTATGCCTTGGTTGAGGCGAATGCGGAATGGGATCTGGAGTTGCATACATTCGCCTCAGCCGAGGCGCAGGTGGCGGCGATATCGGATGATGTCGCCTATTCGCACCATGATTTGCATGATGGGTTGCGGTCGGGGTTGTTTACGGAAAGCGACCTGATGGAATTGCCGGTGACTGGCCCGGCCTTTGCCGAAGTGGATGCGCTGTATCCGGGGTTGGACAAGATGCGGCGCAGGCACGAGGCATTGCGCCGGGTGTTTGGCCGCATGGTCGAAGATGTGATTGCGGTGGCCAAGAACCGGCTTGATGCGGCGCAGCCGAAATCGGTGGAAGATATTCGCGCGATGGAGGGCACTGTTATTCGGTTTTCAAAACCGCTGTATCAGGAACTGAAGGCCATTCGCAGCTTTTTGTTCAATCGGATGTATCGGGCGCCGTCGGTGATGGTGGAGCGCGCGCGGGTGACAGAGGTGGTGAACGGGTTGTTCCCGCTGTTCATGGCAAGCCCTGAGCATTTGCCGCAGGAATGGCGGGCCGATGTGGAAGCTGCAAAAAACGAGACAGCACTGGCCCGCATCGTGGCGGATTACGTGTCTGGCATGACTGACCGTTTTGCGCTGCAGGAACACCAGCGCTTGTTGGGTTAGGCGGCTTTGCGCGCGGCAGCAATCCAGATGCCTGCCAGCACCAGCGATGCCAGCATGTTCCACGACGCCATCGACAGGCCCATAAGCTGCCAAGCGACTTCGTCGCAGCGCACGATGGGGGCGGCGAGAATCTGGTCCAGCAAGGCTTTTGGATCGACGCCCGCGATGGACCCGGAGGTGCAGGTGGTGGGGCCTTCCCACCACTGGCGTTCAACGCCGGTATGGTAAAGGCCAAGGCCAGCCGTGGTAAGTGCTGCCGCAGCGCCAAGGTAGGCCAGCGAGCGCCATCCGGTTAATAGGGCAATGACGCCGATCAGAATCGCCGCGCCGTGTGGCCAGCGTTGCAGCAGGCACAGATGGCAGGGGGCATAGCCGAACGCTTGAAAGATGAACGCGCCCGCCAGCAGGGCCGCAGAGCCAAGGGTTGCCGTCAGGATCAGGTGCGCGCGGGTCATGTTCGCCTCATGGATATTTCAGGCCAGATATTTCAAACCTAGCCAGATCGCAGCAAGCACGGCTACGCCGCCGATTGCAACCATGGCAAATCGTCGCTCGATCACGTTTAGGATGGTGACGCCGTATTTGCGCAATGCCCATGCCAACAGGAAGAACTTGCCACCGCGGGCCACGATGGCCGATAGGATGAACAGCTTCAGATCAAAGGCGATAACGCCAGACAGGATGGTGACCACCTTCATCGGGGGCAAATGGGCCAATCCCGATGTGACCAACATCACCAAAATCGCGCCGTCGCCGGTTTGCGCTTTCAAGGCGTCAAATTCATCTACCTTGCCGTAAAATTCCAGGATCGGCCGCGCGATCAGGTCAAACCCGTAAAAGCCGATCATCCAGCCCGCGATGCCACCCAGCACGGAGGCCACGGAGGCTATGAACGCATATCGCATGGCGCGGTCCGGGCGCGACAGGACCATTGGCACGAACAGAACCTCGGCTGGCACCGGAAAAAAGCTGCTTTCAACAAAGCTGACCACGCCCATTGCCGTTTCGGCATGACGTGACGCTGCCCATTTCAGGGTCCACTCGTACAGTTTTCGAAACATGCCAGTCCTTTTTCTTTACAGGCGCTCAATGGCCATGCGGTGCGACCAAGGTCAAGTTAAATGCCGTGAAAAGGGGCTTATCATGCTGGCCAGCAGCCGTTAGGGTTAAGGGGTAGTTGTGACAGGGGTTTGACGATGGAATGGAAAGGCAGACGCGGCAGCCGCAATATCGAGGATCGCCGCAGTTTGGGCGGGGGCCGGACGGCGGGCATTGGCGGCATCGGCGCCATTTTGTTGCTGCTGGCGGGGTGGTATTTCAATGTCGACGTCTCTGGCTTTATCGGCGACGGCGCGCCTGCTGGGCAAAGCGGTGGCGGTGAAATAACGGCGGCTGATCAAGCGGCGGGCGAATTCGTGTCAGTGACGCTTGCAGATACCGAAGAAATTTGGGCCAAGATTTTTACCGAACAGTTGGGGCGCGATTACACGCCTGCTGTTTTGGTGCTGTACAAGGGTGTGACCCAGTCGCCCTGTGGCAATGCATCGGGTGCATCCGGGCCATTCTACTGCCCCGGCGACAAGAAGGTGTATCTGGACACCGAATTTTTCACCACGATGGAACAGCAACTTGGCGCAAAAGGCGATTTTGCCGCTGCCTATGTTGTGGCGCACGAAGTGGGGCATCAGGTGCAGGACCAACTGGGTATTCTGGGCCAAGCCAATGCCGCGCGTGCCACTGTCAGTGAAGAAGAAAGCAACGCGATTTCTGTGCAGATCGAGCTGCAGGCAGATTGCTTTTCCGGTATCTGGGCGCGCGATGTGGCGCAAACCTTTGGCACCATTGACAAGGCTGATCTGGAAGAGGCGGTCTATGCCGCCAAGCAGATTGGTGATGACACTTTGCAACGCAATGCGGGACAGCGCGTATCGCCTGAATCCTTCACGCATGGCACGTCTGAACAGCGGGCTGGCTGGTTCATGCAGGGGCTGAAATCTGGCAAAGTTGCGGATTGCGATACTTTCAGCGGTTGATGCGGAAGAAGTGCGCGCAGGCGATTGACGCCGCCTGCGCCGCCCGATAGACCGCGCGCAGTGGCCCGAGTGGCGGAACGGTAGACGCAGGGGACTCAAAATCCTCCGCCTTAACGGGTGTGCGAGTTCGAATCTCGCCTCGGGCACCACTTTTCACGAAATATACCTGATGTAGTAGATTGGTCCGGTTTTTGGGCCAAATGTGGTTAGCCTTGAGTCGAATCATTTTATCTAAAGTTTCGTGCAACAGCCGCGCCGCAGCAACAATTTGGGGTTGTGGGGGGTATTGCTTCGATTGCAGCACGACTGCTTAAAAAATGCCTCAAGTAATATTTCGTCAGGCTGCGAATCTGACATATTTGTGTTTGTTGATGCTTTAGAAACAGTGGTGCGGTTGCTTTCACATAACTTAATAAAATCAACCGGCTTGCCCGAAGATGCACGTAAGGGTTGTGGGTTGGCGAGTAAGTGCCGCCGCAATATACATCCTATGCGTGCAATTGAAGGACTCACTCGCCCAAGGCGCGGTTTTCACACTTGCCATGTACCACAATCCTGCCTCTTTTCACGAAGCGGGGCCATTGGTGTTGGTGATTGGTGACGTGTTAACGAGAGCCTGATGGTCAGTTTGGGTGATGTTGTTGGTGGTATCGTGCTTTGCAGGCGCGGAGGTTTGTTTCGGTGGCACAGGGGGAATGTCGTTAAGCATATATTCAGGTTGATGGCTCAATTAGGGGTCAAGACCATATGCAACGATGTTTCCTCTGTGTTGCTGCAATGTTTTGCAGTGTTGCGCAGTAAAGGGTGCTTTTAGGAATGAAAAGTTTGGCGAAGCTGCGGGATTATTTTCCGAAAACTTTTTACGAACAGGTTAAAGTTGATAACCGGGTTCGCGTGAATCTGGTGCAGGCAAAAGCCCATCGTTTGGGGTTTTTGTCGATTGCGGTGACGCGTGCGGCGGTTGGGTTTGCCAAGATGCCTGCGCCGATAGTGGTGTCGGCGGCGGCCAGCAGCGTTGTAATGCAGCGGGGGCACCGGGCATGACCAACACAGCAACCACTGATAAACCAGTGATCGCCTGCTTTACACCCGGCACCAAAATCGCGACCTATCGCGGTGAAACGCTGGTTGAAAATCTGATGGCTGGCGATAAAGTCGTGACCCGTGACAACGGCATTCAGGAAATCCGCTGGGTTGGCCGAAAGAAGATTGATTGGCGATTGATGACGACCAATTCGCATTTGAAGCCAATTCTGGTGCGGCAGGGCAGCCTTGGTAACGATTTACCGGAACGCGATTTGATGATCAGCCCGAACCACCGCGTTCTGGTTGCCAATGAACGCACAGCACTGCAGTTTGACGACGCAGAGGTTCTGGTTGCGGCCAAGCATTTGATCGGGGGCATTTCCGTGCGGTCCATCGATAGCATGGGCACCACTTACATCCATTTCATGTGTGATCGCCATGAGGTGGTTTTATCGGATGGCATCTGGACCGAAAGTTTTCAGCCGACCGATACGTCGCTGAAAGGCTTTGGCAATTCGCAGCGCGCCGAGATTTTTGATGTGTTTCCATATCTGGCCACGGCGGAAGGCCGGGCGGCATTCGGGTCTGCGCGAAAGACATTGACCAGGCAAGAGGCGGCAGAGCTGACCCAGTAAGCTAGGTCGGATTGCGCGCCCGCCACTGCGCCCAGTCGTCGGGCGTATCCAGGTCGGTCAGCGCGCGGTTGCCCGGCAGGGCAATGAAAACAGTGTTTTCGCTATGGCGTTTCAGGATGTCGCGCGCGCCGTTGTCGCCGGTCAGAGCGTTCAGGTCTGCCCGGAAAGCGGGCGGAAAAACAATGGGATGGCCGGGTTTGCCACTGGTGGTGGTGGCGCGAATGAGGGCTTGCGGTGCGGTCTGCGCTGCCTTGGCAAGGGCGGTCAGATCATCGGTGGTGATGTCGGGCAGATCCGCCAGCCACACAATGACCGCCATGTCGGCCGGTATCGCGGCATTGCCGGCTTTTAGCGAACAAGACATCCCCAGGCTGGCATCCGCGACAGAAACGATGCCCACCGCCAAGCCTTGCAGGCATGCGTTTCGCAAGGGGCGATCCGGCGGCAGGGTTACCCAAACCGGCAAACCCGTGGCCAGAGCCACCTGCGCCTGACGGCGGATCAGGGGTTGGCCTGCGACAGGTTCCAGCAGTTTGTCTGCCCCGAGCATCCGCCGCGATTGACCGGCGGCAAGGATCAGAATGGCGATGTTGGGCATGGCTTTTAACATAACAAAAGCCTGACGCAGGCTTGGCTTTGCGTCAACCGCGCATGCGTGCGCCGTCTGCATCAAACAGGGGGGCCAGATGCACGCGTGCCGCACGCCGTTCGCCCAAAATCTCTATCTCGACGGCCAATCCGTCTTTGATCCGGTCGGCGGGCAAGAAGCCTTGCGCCACAGATTGCCCGGTGAAATGCGAATAGCCGCCCGATGTGCAAAAGCCTGCAACGGCACCGTCAAGCCAGATCGGTTCCCACGCCACAACATCGGCGTCCGTGGCATCGACCACAAATGTTGCCAGCTTGCGCGCGGGGCCGCTGGCTTTTTCGGCCATGGCGGCGGCTTTGCCGATCCAGTCAGCGTCTTTGTTCCAGCGGATGAACCGATCAAGGCCGGTTTCGCATGGGGTGTAATCGGGGCTGAACTCGCGGCCCCAAGAGCCGAACCATTTGTCCAACCGCAGGCTCATCATCGCGCGCATCCCGAACGGGCGCAGGCCAAGATCGGTGCCCGCCGCCGACAGCGTATCCCACAAATGGCGCACCGACATGTGATCGCAGTATATCTCATACCCCAGATCGGCGGTGTAGCTGACGCGTTGCACGGTACAATTGGCCATGCCCACGGTCATGCGGCGCACATCCATGAATTTGAAGGTGCCCGCCGATACATCGCTGCGGGTTACGCGGGCCAGCAATTCGCGGGCTTTTGGCCCGGCGATTTGAAAGCCGGATCGCGCGTCGGAGATGTTTTCGACGTGAACATCCGGGCCCATGTTCTGGTCAAACCAGCGGCTGTGCCAGCCTTGCGCGCCGTAGCTGGCGGTCAGTTGAAATTCGGTGTCCGACAGGCAAGATACGGTGAAATCGCCGATGATCTTGCCGGAGCGCGCCAGCATTGGGGTCAGCGACAGCCGCCCCGGTTTGGGGATAAGGCCTGCCATGATGCGGTCAAGCCACGCGCGCGCGCCTGTGCCTGTGACGCGGTATTTGCCGAAATTCTGCACCTCGTTGATGCCGACGCCGTTGCGAACGGCCATCACCTCTTGGCGCGTCGCCTCCCACGCGTTGGAGCGTTTGAAGGTGGGGACTTCGTACAAAGGCTGGCCGGGCAGGGCGAAGTAATTTGGCACCTCCAGCCCGTATTGCTGGCCCCAGACCGCGCGCATTTGGGTGTTCAGATCGTACATCGGCGTGGTGCGGAAGGGGCGGGCCGCGGGCTTTTCTTCATTCGGGTAGGCGACGGAAAAGCGGGTTTGGTAGTTTTCGATGACCTTGGGCACGGTGTAGCCGGGGGTGGTCCAGTTGCCAAAGCGCGCCACGTCAAAGCCGCGCGGGTCGCGTTCCACCTCGCCGTGGATCATCCATTGCGCCAGGGATAACCCCATGCCGCCGCCCTGGCTGAAGCCTGCCATCACGGCGCAAGCCGACCAGTAGTTGCGCAAACCCGGCACCGGGCCGACCAAGGGGTTGCCATCGGGCGAGAAGGTGAAGGGGCCGTGGATCACCCGCTTGACGCCCGCGCGTTCCAAGGCGGGAAAGCGTTTATAGGCAAATTCGACGGAATCTGCGATTTTCTCATAGGCCTCGTTCATCAATTCCTGGCCGAAATCCCATGGGGTGCCGTCAACTGACCATGCCTCACAGGGTTTTTCGTAGAAGCCGATGCAAAAGCCGCGGCCTTCCTGGCGCAGGTAGGATTCGCCGCCCGGATCCATCACATGCGGGAATTCGCGCCCGCCGCGCGCGACAATTTCGGGGATATCATCCGTCACCAGATATTGGTGCGCCATCGGCAGCAGCGGCAGATAGATCCCCGCCATAGCGCCGACCTCGCGCGCCCACAGGCCGCCTGCGTTGACCAGATGCTCGGCTATGATGGTGCCTTTTTCGGTGACAACTTCCCAAGACCCATCGGCGCGGGGGTTGGTTTCCAGCACGCGGTTGTGCAGCACAATTTCCGCGCCGCCCATTTTTGCGGCCTTTGCATAGGCGTGGGTGGTGCCATAGGGGTCAAGATGGCCATCGAGCGGATCATAAAGTGCGCCGATGATGCCGTTGGTGTTGACCATGCCGTCGGTCATCTTGTCAATTTCGGCGGGGGTCAGAATGGCGGTATCAAGGCCCATATAGCGGTGCTTGGCGCGTTCGGCCTTCAGCATGTCGAAGCGTTCGGTATTGTCGGCCAGCGTGATGCCGCCAACATGGTGCAGGCCGCAGGACATGCCGGTCAGCGCCTCCAGTTCCTTGTAAAGCCGGATGGTATAGCCTTGCAGGGCGGCCATATTGGTATCGCCGTTCAACGTGTGAAAGCCGCCCGCCGCGTGCCAGGTGGAGCCTGAGGTCAGCTCTGATCGTTCCACCAGCATCACATCAGACCAGCCCAGTTTGGTCAGGTGATACAGCACTGAACAGCCTACAACACCACCGCCGATGACCAGTGCGCGGGTATGGGTTTTCATGGCGGGCATGCTCCTGCAGGGAATTTTTGCCACTTTGGCGTTTGACCACCCTATCGGCATGTTCGCGCGCGACAAATTATGTCGCAAAGTTGGTCAGGCGGCCTCGACCTTAGAGGTGTTTCGCGCCCGCCACCAACTTAAAATCCGCAAGTCCAACGTGTCAAAACAGCGTTTGGCCAGATGCCCTGCAACAAAAGAGGCCGTTATGACCAGGACGGCAGAGGCTGGCAGCCCGATGGTCTCTTTTATCGGGGTAGCGGTGCGCACCACATGGACGATGATGTTGTGCAAAAGGTAGACGAACAACGTGCTGGTGGCCATGACGGTGATCAGGCGTGCGGCGGCGGCTGGCATAGGAATGGTTTTGACGCCAATCAACAACAAGCCGCCCGCTGCCAGAACGAGCGGTTGGCTGAAAGAGGTAAGCGGAAAAATCGCGCAGGTGATGAACAGGCAAACCGTCGATACCCTGCGTTGACCAATGCTGCGTGTGGATTGAATCATCATGCCCAAAAAGACGATGGGCAGGCACACCTGCAGGCTGCGCGCGGCGACCGGGTTTCCTAAAATTCCGGGATAGCGATCAGTTGGAATTGGATCAGGCAGCAGCCAGAGGGCCGCCACGGCGATGCAGGTGGTGACACCAAATGCCACGGTGGATGAAAGCCACGGGTCTTGCGTTTGTGACCGCCGAAAAGGCGCAAGACAAAACAGCCCGACCAGCACGATCACAACTTGGGTGTAAAGTGAGACAAACCAGTAGACAGTGAGGAAGGTGCCTGGGCCGGGCGCAACAGAATTGCCCAAAAGCAGCACGTACAGCAGGGGTGCCGGATCTTGTTTTATATGAAAGGCCAGCAAAAGCAGGCCATAAAGCGGCAAGATCGGATGCAGCATGCGCACAAGCACGTCATGAAAATGCCCGTTTAGAAGCCTTGGCCGTTGAAACCGGGCAAAGGAATAGCCCATCAAAAGCAACAGCAGCCAAGTGCCACCGCCTACAGGGAACCCGCCCAAATGCACCAGAATGATTAAAATGATTGACGTGACCCGCAGTGCCACATCCATATCCAGGCGCGACCAGAATGCAGTTTGCTGGGTGTGGTCTGGGGCCAGACCCTGCAATTGGCGCAGGGTCATGTTTTCCCATCCGGGTGGGGCTGCGCCCAGGGTGCGATCTAGGAAAATCTGAACTTGCAGATACCCGAGCGAATCGCCGCCAAGGCTGGTGTAGCTTTCGTCGAGCGGCACAGACTCGTGCCGTGTCGCCTCTGCCAGCACCCGGGACAAAGTGTCAAATGGTGCCGCCTGCGTGTTTGGCGTTTGCAACGCGGCTTTGGCCAAGGCGGCCAATGTTTGCAGATCTGTCTTGCCGCTTGGCAACAGCGGCACTTCGGCCAGATGGGCGGCATGAATTGCGCCCTTCGGCACGCCGTAAGCGTTTGCGACCAACATCCGGGCGGTGTTTTGCGCGGCCATATCCGGCAACAACAGCATCAAGTGGTCATCCACCGCCACGGCGTGAACGGCAATGGCAGACCGGCCCAGCAAAGCCTCGATCTGGTCAAGGCTGATCCGCAGGCCGAACAATTTCACAAACCGCGACTGGCGGCCGACTATTTTGATCAACCCGGCGTCGGCATATTCGGCGATATCGCCCGTTGCCAGATGAAATGTATCTTTGGGCTGCGCCAGATCACCACGCGACCCCGCATACCCCATCATCACATTCGGGCCGGTATAGATCAACTCGCCGGGGGTGTGATGGCGGGTGATCGGCTGGCTGTCGGCGCCACGGATTGTAAAGCTGCCCCCCGGAATGGCGCGGCCTACGCAATCGGGATGCGTCTCTGCCATGTCGGGCGGCAAATAGGCCATGCGCGGCGATGCTTCGGTTTGGCCGTACATCACAAAGAACGACCAGCCGCCGCGTTGCCCAAGCCTTGCCATGTCGCGCACCGTGGCCGGGGCCAATTTGCCGCCCGCCTGTGCGACATGGCGCAGACCGGGCAGGCTGTCCTGGTTAAAGCCGTTTGCCAGCAACAGATCAACCTGATGCGGCACCACGGAAATATTCGTGGCATGCCACTGTGCAAACAGGGCCGCAAAGCCCGCATCTGTGACCGAAAGGTCGGTCAATACAACTGCGGCGCCGGCATGCAGATGCGCGTGCAAAACCGACAGGCCAAAGATATAGTGCAACGGCAGGGTCGTGACCGCCCGGTCATCAGGGCGCAGGCCAAGATAGTCTGCGATGGCTGCGGCATTGCTGGACAGGTTCTGTGCCGACAACCGAACCAGCTTTGGATCGCCGGTCGTGCCAGAGGTGGACAGTAGCAATCGCAGGTCGGCATGCAGATGGACGGGACTATTCGACGCTGGCGTCGTGATGCAGTGGTCGCCTACCATTCGAACGATCAAATTCGGCGCGTAAATATCGGTGGTTCGATTGTCGTTGCTGAACGTGTCAGGCGCGGCCACCAACAGCACATGCCCAGCAGACAGCGCCGCAAGATAAAGGGCGATGATCGGGCTTCGCGCGCTTAATTCAAGCGCGATCAGCAGGCGATCGGTGCCAAGCGTCCTTGCGTGTGTTTCAAGCAAGGTGACCGCGTTGCTGACATCTGCGCGCAGATCAGCATAGGTCTTGGGTCCGATTACTGGGTCAATCAGGGCAATATCATGCCCGGGGTGGGTGCCTGGCTGCCAAAAGTCATTCATTTTGATCATAAACTGTCTCTGTTTTCAAAATACCCCGGCTTAAAAAAGAAAATCCACTGATTAAATAATTCACACTGGGGAGAATTGCGAAAATAATCGTCAAAAAATATCGATTTAGGGCGCGTTATTATTTTTCAGGGATCAGGCCGCGCGGGCTGAATCGCAATACCAATAGCAAAATCACCCCCAGCGTCAGCAGACGCAAATGCGGTGCGGATTCGATCAGATGGGTGCGCAGTGGCCCCGGTTCCATTCCCGTGGTGAACAGTTTCATGAAGGTTGGCCCGGCGTTTTCCACAATCAACCACAGCCAGCCGATCAGCAGGCCGCCCAAGACCGAGCCCCAGTTGTTGCCGGAGCCGCCAACGATGACCATGACCCAGACCAGAAAGGTAAACCGCAAGGGCGTGTAGGCGCCCGGTGTTAGCTGGCCCTCCATCGAGGTCAGCATGGCCCCCGCAATCCCCACCACCGCCGATCCGATGATGAAAATTTGCAAATGCCGCCGGGTCACGTCTTTGCCCATCGCCGATGCTGCAACCTCGTTATCCCGAATGGCGCGCATCATGCGGCCCCAAGGCGAGTTTAGCGCGCGTTCCGACAGCCACACGACGAACAACAGCACCGCGCCGAACATCAGCATATATTCAAGCTTTACAAGGATGGTCGAGGTGCCGACCGGATCAAGGCCCCAGCTTTGCACAAAGCTTAAAAAGCCCGGATCTTTTTGCAGGTTCACCTCGTAATCAACGGGCCAGGGTCGGGGCAGGCTGATGACATTCTTCACCCCGCGCGCCAGCCAGTCTTCGTTTTTCATCACGGCCAGAACGATTTCAGCAATGCCCAGCGTGGCAATTGCAAGATAGTCGGTGCGCAGGCCAAGCGCTGTTTTGCCAATGGCCCATGCGGCGGCGGCGGCAAGCAGCCCGCCCACGGGCCATGCAATAAGCGATGGCAGGCCCAGGCCACCGATATTGCCTGCGGTGGCGGGATTAAACGCCTCGACCGCGACGGATGCGGGGTCAAAGATCATTCGGAAGATGATAAATCCCACCAGCAAAATCGCCGCGACCGTAAGACTGCGCGCGCGGCCTTTGGCCATTTTGGCATAGGTCACTGCCGCGACGGCGATGGTTGCAGCCCCCAGTGCCAGACTGAACAGCACGGCCGGACCGCCCGCTGCCCAGCCTTCGGGCACGGGTTGGCCTGATACCAGAACCACCGCAAGGCCACCAAGAGCGACCGATCCCATGATGCCGGTGGAAAACAGGCCTGCATAGCCCCATTGCATGTTCACGCCCAAGGCCATGATCGCCGACAGGATGCCGATGTTCAGGATGGAAAGTGACAGGTTCCAGCTTTGGAACATGCCGGTCAGCACGAACAACATGCCAACGGCGGCGAACAACGCCAGGTTGCGCGTCGTGGTGCTTTGGGCGTCTGGATGGTGCTGTGCCATAGCTATTTCCCCTTGAACAGCCCGGTGGGCATGAACAGCAACACGATGATCAGGATCGAGAAACTGACGGCAACTTTGTAATCGGTGGACAGCAGCTGCGTCAGGCCATCAGGTGCCCAAGCGGCGGGCAGCAGGTAGCCCAGCACTTTTTTCCATGCGTAAGTGACCACCACCTCGGAAAATGCGACCACAAATGCGCCAGCGATGGCCCCGATGGGTGACCCCAGCCCGCCGACGATGGCGGCGGCGAAAATCGGCAGCAGCAGTTGGAAATAGGTGAAGGGCCGGAAGGATTTATCAAGCCCGTAAAGCGTGCCCGCAATCACTGCCAAGGCGGCCGTGATGATCCAGGTCACCTGCACCACGCGGTCGGGGTTGATGCCCGACAGCAACGCCAGATCTTCGTTATCGGAAAACGCGCGCATGGATTTTCCGGTGCGGGTTTTTTGCAAGAACCAGAACAGCAGGGCCACGGTGATGATGGCTGTGACCAGTGTGACGGCGGTGGTGGTCTTGATCGCCAAGCCTTCGTTCAGGCCTGACCAAGCTTTGAAATCTGCCGCCGCCACCACAAACCGTGCGCCGTCAGCAAAGCTTTGTTCTTCGACCCCGATGATCAGGCGCACGAGGCCGTTCATGATGAACATCACGCCCGCCGATACGATGACCATGATGATGGGGGCGACTTTTTGCTTGCGGTAAAAGCTGTAAACCAGCTTGTCGGTGCCCAGAAGCATCACCGAGGTGATGACAATGGCAAACGGTATCGCCAGCAGAGCGGTGGGCAGCGGGCCAAGGTTGATGCCCATAGACTGGAACCACCATGTGATCAGGATCGACCACATGGTGCCAAAGGCCATGGTATCGCCATGGGCAAAGTTGGAAAACCGCAGGATCGAGAACACCAGCGTCACGCCAAGTGCGCCAATGGCAAGCTGCGCGCCGTAGGCGAGGCCGGGGATGAAGACGAAATTGAGGAAAGCCACGAGGGCGTTCAGGATGTCCATATTAGCTATTCCCAGAAGAACAAGACATCAACGATGTAACGGGTGACAACGACGGTTTGTCGCTATCCCATGTCAACCATTTAACTGCATAGACGCTTGCATCAAGCCATTGCCCGCCACGCCCGGTTTCGTCGGGCCAGACGACGTAACGAATGTCCTTTGATACCTTTCCTGCCTTTATCGCAGGCACGACGTCTTTGTAGCTTGCAAAAAAATAGGCGTAACCATGTTTGAAAATCGTTTCGCCAATATCTCCCGGAGGGTCTTTGAAAATTTGAACAAACTGGCCTGGAACGTCAATGCACCGCGTCCCTTCGCAAGCTTTGATCACCTGGCATTCTCCAGCCTGCACGCCATCTACAGAACCGCCAGCCACTAACACTGCCAACAAAACCGTTGATGTTTTCATCCCCTTAGCCCCCCAAAAACGAACGGCGAACCTCGGGGTCGGCCAGAAGTGCTTGTCCGGTGTCGGTGAACCGATTGGCCCCCTGCACAAGGACATAGCCTGAATGCGCAATATCAAGCGCTTGGCGCGCGTTTTGTTCGACCATCAGGATGGAGATTCCGGTGCGCGCGACCTCGATGATGCGGTCAAACAATTCGTCCATCACGATGGGGGATACGCCAGCGGTGGGTTCATCCAGCATCAGAACCTTGGGTTGGGTCATCAGCGCGCGGCCAACGGCAACCTGCTGGCGCTGACCGCCGGACAACTCCCCCGCCGCCTGATAGCGTTTGGCTTTCAGGATGGGGAACAGGGTGTAGATCTGGTCCATCGTGTCACGAATATTATCGCGGCGCAGGAACGCGCCCATTTCCAAGTTTTCTTCCACCGTCATCGAGGTGAAGATGTTCGACGTTTGCGGAACAAAGGCCATGCCCTTGGCGACGCGGGCTTGCGGGGACAGTTTGGTGATATCCTCGCCCTCCAGCAACACGCGGCCACCGCGCAGGGTCAGCATGCCGAACACGGCTTTCATTGCGGTGGATTTGCCAGCGCCATTGGGGCCGACGATCACCGCGATTTCGCCCTTGTTCACGGCGATGGTGCAGGAGTGCAGAATATCGACCGGGCCGTAGCCGCCGGTCATATTTTCGCCGATCAGGAAGGGGTCAGCCATGGGCAACCACCTTGTTCTTCAACCCGGTGCCAAGATACGCCTCGATCACGCGCTCGTCGTTCTTTACCTCTTGAACCGTGCCTTGGGCCAGCACCTTGCCTTCGGCCATGCAGATCACCGGGTTGCACAGGCGGGCGATGAAATCCATGTCATGTTCGATCACGCAAAACGTATAGCCGCGTTCCTTGTTCAGGCGAATGATGGCATCGCCGATGGTGTTCAGCAGGGTGCGGTTCACGCCTGCGCCCACCTCATCCAGAAACACGATCTTGGCATCCACCATCATGGTGCGGCCCAGTTCCAAAAGCTTTTTCTGCCCGCCCGAGATATTGCCAGCCCGTTGATTGGCAAGGTGGCTGATGGTCAGAAATTCAAGCACCTCATCGGCCTTTTCGCGGATGCGGCGTTCTTCGATGGCAACTGATTTGCGCCGAAAAAACGCGTTCATCAGGCTTTCGCCCGATTGGTTTTCGGGCACCATCATCAGGTTTTCGCGCACCGTCATGGATGAGAATTCATGCGCAATCTGAAAGGTGCGCAGCAGGCCTTTGGCGAATAGCTGATGCGGCGGCAGGCCGGTGATGTCTTCGCTGCCCATAGTGACGCGGCCAGATGTGGGTGGCAAACGGCCAGCTATCACATTGAAAAGCGTGGTTTTTCCCGCGCCATTCGGGCCGATCAGCCCGGTGATGGAGCCTTGCTTGATCTGCAAGGACGCACCATCGACAGCATGGAAGCCACCGAAATGTTTGTGCAGGTTTTCAACACCAATCATGCAATTCCCCCTGAAAGACCCGCCTCATTTCATCGCGATCAAGCGACGCGTGCAGGTTCTATCTGTGGCAACGGCCCGGGGAATTAACCCGGGCCGCCACCAGCCTTCTAGATTGACCAGATCAACGGAACTTGATGGTTTCGTATTTACCGCCCTTGACTTCGAACTCGCGGTAGCGCCCGGCGCTTTCGCCCGGTCCGATCAGTTCAACGCCAGACGCACCGTCATAGTCGATGTCGGTGCCAGCAGCCAACAGCTCCAACCCCTTGGCCAATTCGCCGGGCAGGATCTTTTCGCCCGGTGCGTTTGCTACGTCCATGATCTTTTCCTTGTAAACCTTCGGATCGGACGATCCGGCGGCCTGCATGGCAAGCATCATAAGTGCGGCAGCGTCATAGCTTTCCATCGTGTAGGGCGAGGTCGCGTCAAACGGGGTTGCGGCGGCTTTGCCCATATCCGTCATGATCGCAGCGCCAGCCGAATCTGATTGTGCGACCTGGCCATAAGACCCATCAAGGGCAGCACCAATGGCGAGTGGCAGGTTGTCACCAACCATACCGCCGGGCAGACCGAACTTGGTGAACGCGCCGGTATCCAGCGCGTTCTGGATGATGCCTTTGCCGCCTTGGTCAAGGTATCCCGCCACAACCAGCAGATCACCGCCCGCAGCAGCCAAAGCGGCCACTTCTGCGGAATAGTCGGCCTTGCCGTCTTCGTGGCTGGCATTGATGGTCACAACGCCGCCCTTGGCAGTGAACGAGGTTGCAATCGCTTCAGCCAGACCTTTGCCGTAGTCGTTGTTGGTATAGGTCAGGGCGATGGATTTCACGCCATGTTCCATCAGGATATCAGCCATGACTTCGCCTTCGCGCGCATCGGATGGTGCTGTGCGAAAGAACAGGCCGTCGTCTTCTGCGGCACTAAGGGCGGGTGATGTGGCCGATGGCGACACCATGACGATGCCGTTTGGACGCGCCACGTTTTGCAGCATGGCACCAGTGACACCGGAACAATCGCCGCCAACAATGCCGTTCACCTTGTCAGCCGTAACAACCCGTTCGGTCGCGGCGGTGCCAGCGGCGGAATCGCCGCAAGTGCTGTCTGCGCGCACGGAGGTGACGGTTGATCCACCCAGCAATTTGCCGGATGCGGTCACTTCCGCCATCGCCATTTCAGCGGCGGCAGCCATGGATCCGGTCAGCGATTCAATCGGGCCGGTGAAGCCGATGACAACGCCCAGTTTGATATCTTCCGCATGTGCGGCACCCGCGAACAGTGCGGTGACGGCCGTGGCCATAAGTAGTTTTTTCATTGGTCTCTCCCTTGTTGGATCGAAATCCTGACGGCAACCCTAAAGCGGGGTTTTGCAAAAGAAAAGCGTCTTAAATCTGCCCATTTCGTATGACGCCTTTCTGGTTTGCGGCCAATTCGCGGGGCATTGGTGCTGTTACACCTTCTGGCACAGCATTTTATTCCCATTGGCTGCTAAATCGACAATCGCACACCCAAACCGATGCTGCCCTGAGTGCCGCGTTCACGGTAGGGAGTGGTGCTGTAATGCGCGCGGTAGCATTTGGAAAAATGCGACGGGCTGGCGAAACCGCATGCCAGCGCCACGTTGATCACCGACATATCCGTCTGCATCAGCAAGTTGCGCGCCTTTTGCAGGCGCAGTTCCATGTAATATCGTTTCGGGCTGCGGTTTAGGTAGCGGCGAAACAGGCGTTCCAGCTGCCGGGTCGACATGCCGACCTCTTCGGCCAAATCGGCGGGCGACATCGGCTCTTCGATGTTTCCCTCCATCATCACGATGACCTGGCTCAGCTTTGGGTGGCGCACGCCGATGCGGGTCGGGATCGACAGGCGCTGGGTATCCTGATCGGTGCGGATGGTGGAATAAATCAGCAAATCGGCCACGTTATTGGCAGTATCTTCACCCAGATCAGTGGCGATGATTTTCAGCATCAGATCAATGGACGAGGTACCACCCGCCGTGGTCATGCGGTTGCCATCAACCACGAACACCGATTTTGTCAGGCGGACCTGTTCAAATTCCTCCAGAAAGCCATCCTGGTTTTCCCAGTGGATCGTGGCTTTCTTGCCATCCAACAAACCAGCCTTGGCTAGCGCATAGGCCCCGGTGCACATGCCGCCGATGGTTACTCCGCGCCGCGATTCCCGGCGTAGCCAGTTGATGATGGGTTTGGTGGCGGTTCTTTGAATATCCATGCCACCGCAGACCATCACCATGTCGTCGCGGTTCACGTCATCCAGACCCATATCCAGGTGAAAGGCGGCACCGTTGGAACAAATCGCCTCTTGCCCGCCTTCGCCCGCCAGCCGCCAGCTGTAAACCGGGTATCCCATCACAGTATTGGCCAAACGCAACGGTTCTATCGCGCAAGCAAAAGACAGCATCGTAAATTGGTCGAGTAACAAAAACACAAATCGCTTTGGCGTAGCGGTTTTGCTGATATGCGTGGCTTTAAGCGGCTGCGTAAGCATCTTGCGACCTTTTATGTCGTATAAGGCGCAAGGAAGCAGGTAATTTGGCATTCCGCAAGGCCAATCGCGGCCAATCTTGCGCCTTTCGCCCTTTGCAAGACCGCGCGGCTTCCGTATACCCCGGCGCAACATCGACACATGCGGAGAAAAGCTATGACCATGGGCTGGAGCAAATCGGACTGGCGCGCCAAACCACGGGTTCAGATGCCCGATTATCCTGATGCAGGGGCCCTGAAAGCCGCCGAGGCGCAGCTTGCAAAATACCCGCCGCTGGTGTTTGCAGGCGAGGCGCGCAAGTTGAAACGGCAACTGGCACTTGCTGGTGAGGGCAAGGCGTTCTTGCTACAGGGCGGCGATTGCGCCGAAAGCTTTGCCGAATTTTCCGCAGATAACATTCGCGATACGTTTCGGGTTATGCTGCAAATGGCAGTGGTGTTGACCTATGGCGCGAAAGTGCCGGTGATCAAGGTGGGTCGCATGGCGGGGCAGTTTGCCAAGCCCCGGTCGGCACCAACGGAAATGATCGACGGCGTGGAACTGCCATCATACCGGGGTGATATCATCCACCGCTTTGAGGCGACGGTTGAGGCGCGCAGACCTGATCCGCAACGCATGCTGGAAGCTTATACCCAAGCGGCGGCATCGCTGAACCTGCTGCGCGCGTTCTCGACCGGGGGGTTTGCCGATATTCACCGCGTGCATTCCTGGACGCTTGGTTTTGCCGAACATGACAAGGCGGAGCGTTACCGTGAATTGTCGAACCGCATTTCAGATGCGCTTGATTTCATGACCGCCGCCGGCGTCAATGCCGACACCGCGCATTCGCTTGGCACCGTCGATTTCTACACCAGCCACGAATCCCTGTTGCTGGAATATGAAGAGGCGCTGTGCCGGGTTGACAGCCTGACCGGGCAGAACGTTGCCGGGTCTGGCCATATGATCTGGATCGGCGATCGCACCCGTCAGCCCGACGGTGCGCATGTCGAATTCGCGCGCGGTGTGCTGAACCCGATTGGGTTGAAATGCGGGCCAACGACCACGGCGGATGACCTGAAGGTGTTGATGGCCAAGCTGAACCCCGCGAACGAGGCCGGGCGGTTGACTTTGATTGCGCGATTTGGTGCGGGGAAGGTGGGGGAAAACCTGCCGCGCCTGATCAAGGCTGTGCGCGAAGAGGGGGCAAATGTCGTCTGGTCTTGCGATCCGATGCATGGCAACACGATCAAATCCTCGACGGGATATAAAACGCGGGCGTTTGATTCTGTGCTGCGCGAGGTGCGGGAATTCTTTGCGATCCACAAATCCGAAAACACCGTCCCCGGCGGCGTGCATTTCGAGATGACGGGCAAGGATGTGACCGAATGCACGGGCGGTTTGCGCGCGGTGACGGATGAAGACCTGTCGGACCGCTATCACACCGCGTGCGATCCGCGCTTGAATGCGTCGCAATCGCTGGAGCTGGCGTTTTTGGTGGCGGAAGAATTGTCATCCTTGCGGGATGCGTCGCGCCGGATTGCACTGTAAAAAGGCGTGCATTGACTTTGGAAAGGCGGCAGGTCGGTGCCGCCTTTTTTTGTCAGCGTTTCAATCTTCAAGCCGCACCAGACGCAGATAAGAGCGCTCTTTCACAGGGGTTGCGGGGACAAAATCAGGTGCTGCAGGGTTTGGCAATTCGGCCACCAGTTTTGGCGCAGGACGGGGCGCAAATGCGGTTTTGGATGCAGTTTCTGGCAGACTTGCGTGCATCCGCGTCGGGGTCCGTGCGTCAAGCGCGCTTTCCAGGGCGCGGGCGATGACAAAACGCCGAGGGGTACGGCCAATTTGGCCATCGCAGGCCAAACATCCCAAGATTAAATCCGCCTGACCAGCTGTGCCCTTCAACGGCAACAATATAAGCCGGGCGCGCAAGGCAGGCCGCCCGATGCCGCGATCCGCTTCAAGATCCAGCTCCGCGATCGTGCGCTTGGTCATCACTTTTTCCAGCACCTCGGCCAGTCGTGCCCGTGCCGCCGGGTCAAACAGCGCGGACAAAGGCATACCGCGCACTTCCATACCCATCAGATCGCTGATCTGTGTTCCAGCGAGGCGAAACCGCGCAAGACCCGGTGCGATCCGTTCCACCATGAAAACCTGATGCAGCGCGCCGACCATACCGCGCGGGTTAATCTGTTCACGGCACGGCAAATCCTGGTCATCGCGCAGCGCATCCCAATAGGCGCGCACTTCGCGAATGGCGGCAAAACGCGTGCCGCCGTCATCTTTTGCGGAACCATTCTGTCCCATGCCCAAAGGCCCCCGCCTAAACGACTGTACCATCTAAAAACACCTTCACTGTGACACGCGGGGCGCAAGTCCTGCATCCCGAGTTGTCGTTACCTTTACCGCCTGCTATCCGATGAAGCGACCAAGGGGGCATCACACGCCGACCGCTGGCAAATCAAAGGCAAGACCAACACTACAAAAGCCAAGATACACCCATTGGCGCAGATTCGTATGGGCTATCTGTTAAATTGGTAAATGGCGGTGGGATGAGGGAATGCGGCGATGACGGTTTCGATGACGGGCTTTGCTGCGCGCAAAGGGCAGGGGCATGGCTATTCGTGGGTTTGGGATATCCGGTCGGTCAACGGCAAGGGCCTTGATCTGCGCCTGCGTGTGCCCGATTGGGTGGACGGGTTGGAGCCCGCCATTCGCGCCGATCTGGGCCGGGCTTTGCAGCGGGGCAATGTGTCCTTGACGTTGAAGGTCAGCAAAGACGGCAGTGATGGGGATGGTGGTTTGCGGGTAAACCATACCGTGCTGGCGCAAATGCTGACGGCCATCGCGGAAATCGAACAGGCTGCGCTGAACGCCGGTGTGACCTTGGCGCAGGCAAGCCATGCCGATGTGCTGGTGATGCGCGGGGTGCTGGACCAATCGGCGGGCGATGATGATACCGCGCCGTTTCGAAGCGCATTGCTGGCCGACCTTGGCCCGCTGGTTGCCGATTTTCAGGCCATGCGAAAGGCCGAAGGGATTGCTTTGGCGGCAGTGATCACGGCGCAGATTGACCTGATTGCCGGGCTTACCGCCCGTGCGGCCGCCGAGACTGCTGCACGGGCAGCGACGGCCCAGATCACGCTGCGCGACGCCTTGGCCCGCGTTCTGGCCAATGCCGATGGCATGGATGCGACGCGGCTTGCGCAGGAGCTGGCCTTGATTGCCGTCAAAACCGACGTGACCGAAGAGCTTGACCGTTTGTCCGCGCATGTTGGCGCTGCGCGTGCGCTTGTGGATGAGGCAGGCCAAATTGGCCGCAAGTTTGATTTTCTGGTGCAAGAATTCATGCGCGAGGCGAATACGCTCTGTGCCAAAGCGCAATCTCTGGCGCTGACCCGCATCGGGCTTGACCTGAAGACCGTGATAGATCAGATGCGCGAACAAGTTCAAAACGTGGAATAGCGCTGTGGCGAGACGTGGCCTTTTGCTGATCCTGTCTTCCCCCTCTGGCGCGGGCAAATCGACATTGGCCAAACTGCTGATGGCCTGGGACCCTGCGGTCAGCTTTTCAGTATCCGCGACCACGCGCGCGCCACGGCTGGGCGAGGTGGATGGCAAAGATTACTATTTCGTCAGCCGCGATGATTTTCTGCGCCAAGCGCGCGACGGTGATATGTTGGAACATGCCGAGGTTTTCGACAACCTCTATGGCTCGCCCCGGGCGCCGGTGGTTGCTGCAATGGAAAATGGCAAGGATGTGCTGTTCGATGTGGATTGGCAGGGTGGCCAACAGATCAAGCAGGCGATGCGCAATGATGCGGTGCTGGTATTCGTGTTGCCGCCGTCCCTGGCAGAGCTGGAAAAGCGGCTGAAGGGCCGCGCGCAGGACAGTGCCGAAGTGGTGGCGAAACGCATGTCCAAAAGCCGCGACGAGATCAGCCACTGGGCGGAATATGACTATGTGCTGATCAACAAAGACCTGCCTGCGGCATTTGACGAGTTGAAATCCATCGTTGTGGCCGAACGGCTGCGCAGGGACCGGCAACCGGATCTTTCGAATTTCGTGCGCGGCCTGAATGCGGAGTTTGACAAGCGATGATCTACGCGTTGGATGGCACAGCCCCGGATGTGCATGCAGATACTTGGGTGGCCCCGGATGCGAATATCATTGGCAAGGTGACGATTTTGCCGGGTGCGTCGGTTTGGTTTGGCGCAACGCTGCGCGGGGATAATGAACGCATTACCGTAGGATTGGGATCGAACATTCAGGAAAACTGCGTGCTGCATACCGATATCGGTCATCCGCTGATGATCGGGGAGAACTGCACCATCGGGCACAAAGCCATGTTGCATGGCTGCCACATCGGAAATGGCACGCTGATCGGGATGGGGGCGACCATTCTGAACGGTGCGAAAATCGGCGCAGGCTGCCTGATCGGGGCCGGCGCATTGATCGCCGAGGGTAAGGATATTCCCGATGGCAGTCTGGTGATGGGCGCGCCGGGACGCATCATCCGCATGCTGGATTTTGACGCGCGCGCGCGGTTATTGCTATCGGCTGCAGGCTACCGCGCCAATATGCGCCGCTTTCAGACGGGGTTGCAGCGCATAAGCTAAGCGTCGGTATCAGTGCGGGCGGTGCATCTGCAAGACGGGTGCCGCTTCGACGCTGCCCACATCGTCAAGTTCGATCACCTCAACCTGAATGCCTGCAACGATGGATTTCAATTCCCGTTCCACCATACGGCGATTCGGCAATTTTGGCGCCAGAACCCAGACCGAGCCTTGGTAGCCGCAAAGGCCCAACTGTTCGATCGCTTCGGTGGCGTCAAAGCTGCGCGTCATCAGGGGCATCACCACTTTGGTCGGCGACACGCTTGCCACCAGTTTTTGTTCCAAGGCAGCGAAAGCGATGGGCACAGCCGTTACATGCAACGGCAGCGCCGAAACGAAACCGACCGTTTTTGGCACGTCAACCACAAGATACACCTCTGACACCAAGGTCGAGGCTACGTGATTCGAGATGCTGTATGTTTTGAAAGATCCGTCTTGTGCCATAGTTCCCCAACTTTCCTCAGCGCCCTCTCCGCATAAGTTAAAAGTGTTAAACTTCAATTAAGGCATGGAAAAGGCAGGATTGTATTTGATTTAGCATCTAATGATTGTGTGGTATTTAGGAATACAACTTTA
>JAYSPY010000104.1:0-10008 GCA_043721855.1 Pseudorhodobacter sp. | reverse complement strand
CGACGATGGAGGAGTTTAAGCGCATTGTTGCCACGGGTCTTCAGCTTTCCATGAACAGCCAGATCCTCATCGAGGAATCGATCTTTGGTTGGAAGGAATTCGAGCTCGAGGTGATGCGGGACCGCAAGGACAACGTGGTCATCATCTGCGGCATCGAGAACATCGACCCGATGGGCGTCCATACGGGCGACTCGATCACCGTCGCGCCGATCCAGACGCTGTCCGACCGCGAGTACCAGACGATGCGCGACGCCGCGATCGCGGTGATCCGCGAGATCGGCGTCGAGACGGGCGGCAGCAACATCCAGTTCGCGATCAACCCGGCGAACGGGCGCATGATCGTGATCGAGATGAACCCGCGCGTGTCGCGGTCCTCCGCGCTGGCGTCGAAAGCTACCGGTTTTCCCATCGCCAAAATCGCCGCCAAACTGGCTGTGGGCTATACGCTGGATGAGTTGGACAACGACATCACCAAAGTCACCCCCGCGTCATTCGAGCCATCAATCGACTACGTGGTCACCAAGATCCCCCGCTTCGCGTTTGAAAAATTCCCGGGGTCTGAGCCCAACCTCACCACCGCGATGAAATCCGTTGGCGAGGTTATGGCCATTGGCCGCACCTTCCACGAATCCATGCAAAAGGCGCTGGCCAGTCTGGAAATCGGCCTTTCCGGGTTTGACGAAATCGATATTCCGGGCGCGCCCGAAGCCGCCGCCATCACACAAGCCCTGTCCAAACAAACCCCCGACCGCATCCGTGTGATTGCCCAAGCCATGCGCCACGGCTTCACCGATGATCAGATCAACCAGATCACCGCCTTCGATCCATGGTTCCTCGCACGCATCCGCGAAATCATTGATGTTGAAGCACAAATCCGCGCAGATGGCCTGCCCGTCACAGAATACGGCCTGCGCAAACTGAAAATGATGGGCTTCACCGATGCCCGACTTGCCACCCTGACTGGCCGCGAAGAAGCGCAGGTCCGCCGCGCGCGACTGCGGCTTGGCGTCAAGGCCGTGTTCAAACGCATCGACACCTGTGCTGCGGAATTCGAGGCACAGACCCCCTACATGTATTCCACCTATGAGGCCCCCGCGATGGGCGACGTGGAATGCGAAGCGCGCCCCAGCAACGCCAAAAAGGTCGTCATCCTCGGCGGCGGCCCCAACCGTATCGGGCAGGGGATCGAGTTTGATTATTGCTGCGTCCATGCCTGCTATGCCCTGACGGCTGCTGGCTATGAAACCATCATGGTCAACTGCAACCCGGAAACCGTATCCACCGATTACGACACCTCGGATCGTCTGTATTTCGAGCCGGTCACGCTGGAATCCGTGCTGGAGATTCTGCGCGTTGAACAGGAAAACGGCACCCTGCACGGCGTCATCGTGCAGCTTGGCGGCCAGACGCCCCTGAAACTGGCACAGGCACTGGCCAACGAAGGCATCCCGATCTTGGGCACCACGCCCGACGCGATTGATCTGGCCGAAGACCGCGAACGGTTCCAGCAACTGCTGCACAAGCTTGGCCTCAAACAACCCCACAACGGCACCGCGCGCAGCCGGGATGAGGCGTTCAAGGTCGCCGCCGATGTCGGCTACCCCTTGGTCATTCGCCCGTCCTTCGTGCTGGGGGGGCGTGCCATGGAAATCGTCCGTGATGATGCCCAGCTTGAACGCTACATCCGCACCGCCGTGCAGGTGTCAGACGGCAGCCCGGTGTTGCTGGACAGCTATTTGTCCGGTGCGATCGAGGTTGATGTCGATGCGCTGTCAGATGGAAAATCCGTGCATGTCGCTGGCATCATGGAACATATCGAAGAGGCTGGCGTGCATTCCGGCGATTCCGCCTGCTGCCTGCCGCCGCATTCTCTGACCCCGGAAACCATAGCGGAACTGAAACGCCAAACCGTGCAAATGGCCCTCGCGCTGAACGTGGTCGGCCTGATGAACGTGCAATTTGCCATCAAGGGTGACGATATCTATGTGCTGGAGGTGAACCCCCGCGCGTCGCGCACCGTGCCCTTCGTCGCCAAAGCCACCGATTCTGCCATCGCCGCCATCGCCGCCCGCCTGATGGCAGGCGAGCCTTTGTCGAACTTCCCGATGCGCGCAGCCTATGCCACTGGCGTAGGGCCGGACACGCCGCTGCCCCTTGCCGACCCGAACACGCTGGCCGACCCGCAAACCCCGTGGTTTTCGGTGAAAGAGGCCGTGCTGCCCTTCGCCCGCTTCCCCGGCGTTGACCCGGTGCTTGGGCCGGAAATGCGGTCAACCGGCGAAGTCATGGGCTGGGACCGCACCTTCGCGCTGGCCTTCCTCAAGGCGCAAATGGGCGCTGGCGTGGTGCTGCCTGAATCCGGCCGCGCCTTCGTGTCGATCAAGGATATGGACAAAACCCCCGCCTTCACCGCCGCCATGCAAGACCTTGTCGCCATGGGGTTCGAAATCATCGCCACCCGCGGCACTGCAGCTTGGTTAACTGCAAACGGTGTGGCCGCAACGCTGGTGAAAAAGGTCTATGAGGGTCAGCCCAACATCGTGGACCGCCTGAAAAACGACGAAATCGCCATGGTGATGAACACGACCGAAGGCACCCAAGCGGTATCGGATTCCCGCGATATCCGGAGGGTCGCGTTGATGGACAAGATCCCGTATTTCACCACGGCTGCCGCAAGCATCGCCGTGGTGGCCGCGATGAAGGCACGGGGTGAGGGGTATGGCGTCAGGACGTTGCAGGGTTAATTGCGGCCCCGGCCCTCGCCGGGGCGAAAACGGTCCAGTGGACCGTTTTCAGCAATTAACGGGCGCGCACGCCTGCGCGGCCGGGATGGTATCGCCGTTCAAGCACAAGTTTGTGGCGTGCCCTTGGCAACAATTTCGCTCCATCCCGCGCCCAAGGTTTGGCGTGCAGACAATGCGTTATTATAATTAGCGTCGCCTTTCGCAATCATTTGCACGACCATATCTTGCATGTCATTGTTGTAAGTTTGGAATCCTCCAAAATCCGTAAAAAAACCTCCTGCGAGCTGCGAGGATGACTGATCACCAAGAATTACGAACCGATCACCGCCGCGCTTAATGACCTCTATCGCCGCTGCCTTAAACGCGATGTCACGCGCACCTTGGCGACCGCAATCTGATGTTGCAGTTGAAACTTTGAATGAGGTTTGAGTTAGCGGCTGAACGCTTGTTTCGGCGCACGCAGAAAGACCCAAGGCGAGGGCCAGCGCAACAAGTTTATTATGCATAAAAAATACTTTCCAATGAGAGATGATTCCAAACTCCTATAGTCGAATATTGGCCAAAAATAGGCTTAAGTTTTTATGCTGATTAGAGTATTTTTTCTTACTCGAAACTGAGAGAAAGGCGAAAGCTGCCCGCCCCCCCCCTCACTCCAACCCCGCCAGCTTCGCCGCCTCCCGCGCCCGGCTGACCGGCGCGTCTTGCCGGTCCAAGACAGCATTGCAAAACCTGGACCTTCGGGCTACCAATAGCCTTTAGCGTGCCTTGGTCTTGGCTGTGAGTGTCCAAGGTATTGGCGGCATGTTTCCACAATTTGGCCTTTTTCGTATGGAATTTCTGGCACCTGGAATAATTGTGCACCAAAATAGGGGCCCGCAATGGACTATACGGCTGTCTTTATCCTCGCCTGCATTTTCATCCCGTTGGAACGCCTGCTGCCGATGCATTCACACCAAGGCACCTTGCGCAAGGACTGGCTGAATGATGTCGTCTACGTGCTCTTCAACGGCTTTGCCATTCGGGCTGGCTTTGTTTTGGTGACCGCATTTGCGATGTGGGCTTTTCACAAAATTGCTGGGCCAGACCCCGTGCCCTTCGTCTCCGCGCTACCCGTCTGGGTGCAAGTCATTGCCATCGTTATCATCGCTGACACTGGATATTATATCGCGCATCGCGCCCTGCACAGTTTCCCTGTCTTGTGGCGTTTTCACGTCATCCACCACAGTATAGAAGAAATGGATTGGCTTGCCTCGCACCGGGTGCACCCGGTTGAGATGATATTCTCCAATTCCCTGTCGTTGCTTCCGATCTTTTTCCTCGGCTTCTCGCTGGAGGCTGCAATCATCCATCAGTTCATGTATCAGGCCCAGACGCTTTTGCTGCATTCCAACCTTAGAATAAATTTCGGGCCGCTGCGGTGGCTTTTTACGTCGCCCGAACATCACCGTTGGCACCACGCAACAGACCGCGATGCGCGCGATAGCAACTTTGCCGCACAGCTTTCAGTGATAGATCTGATCGGCGGCACGATCTTCATGCCAAAACGGCGGCAACCTGTGGCTTATGGGGTGCGTGAAACAATCCCGCGGCTCTATCACCTTCAGTTTCTTCATCCCTTTCAGAAAATTGCTGCGATGATCCGGCATCGTGCAAAACCCAAAAGTGATGCAATAGATCCTAACTAGCCGGACATTCTGACCATAGGTGTTGTATGGCAGCCAACGTGCCGCATGGGCTTTGTGGGCGCAGGGTGGGTTCGACCAAAACGTCCCAATTTAACCGGCTACCCGCATGCGGCACACAGCGCTTGATCCCCTTTGAGCCTGCGTAGCTGATACCCAATTTGTCATCCCCAAGAAGCGGGTATCCATAGATGATTTCAAGCAAGGCGCCGCGCCAGCGCTGGGGTGAAAGTCTCTCTGCCACGTGCGTCCCTTAACCCATCTTAACCCCAGCGCGCGCAGAGACGGAAGCAAGACGCAAAGAAGACGCGATCAAGACGCCGCTTTTTGCCGCTTTCCCTGGGCTGTGCCCGCCCCTTTCCGCGCCGCATGACGCCCGGGTGTAGCGCGCATTAATGATCGCAATGCCACCCGTATTGCACCGATTTCCCCCCAAATTTCGCTGCGCGCTTTTCAAAGCTTCGTCGCAACCCGCCGCAGTCTCAGAACCGCTTGACTCCAGCCACCGCCCAAGCGCTAGTTATGGGCACGGCAGAATTGTCCGACATTATGACAGATGAAAAAAACGCATCTAACATGGGAGACTATAATGTTTATCCGAGCGCGCCTTTTGGCGACGGCGGCATTGACCGCTTTTTCACTTTCCACCGCCACACCGATCTGGGCGGAAACGCCCGCCGATACGTTTATTCAGGCCTGGACGCTGGATGATATGATCAGCCTTGACCCGGCGGAAGTGTTTGAATTCTCCGCGTCTGAAATCATCGGCAATACTTATGAGCCGATTATTGGTTATGATATCAAGGACGTATCCAAGATTTACGGCGTCGTTGCCGATACATGGACCATGTCCGCCGATGGCAAGACCATGTCTTTCACCATAAAGCAGGATAAAAAGTTCGCGTCCGGCAACCCGATGACCGCCAAGGATGTGGTGTTCTCAATCGTGCGCGCCATCAAGCTGGACAAGTCACCCGCCTTCATTCTGGGCCAGTTTGGCCTGACCGCGGATAACGTAGATGCAATGGTCAAGCAAACCGGCGATTACAGCTTTGATTTCACGATGGATCAGGCCTATGCGCCGACGTTTCTTCTGTATTGCCTGACAGCGACCGTCGCATCGGTGGTTGACGAAAAGCTGGCCATGGAAAATGCTGTAGACGGCGATTTCGGCTATAACTGGCTGAAAACCAACTATGCCGGGTCTGGCGCATTTGTGATCCGCGAATGGCGTGCCAACGAATCTGTCGTGCTGGAACGCAATGACAATTATTCAGGCGACAAACCCGCCATGGCCCGCGCGATTTACCGCCATGTGCCAGAGGCTGCGACCCAACGCCTGCTGTTGGAAAAGGGCGATATAGACGTAGCACGTGATCTTTTGCCCGAAGATATTGCCGCGCTGTCGGCGAACCCCGATGTGGTGATCGACAGTGGCGTGAAGGGCACGATTTTCTATCTTGCGCTGAACCAGAAAAACGAATTTCTGGCAAAGCCCGAAGTGCGCGAAGCGATGAAATATCTGGTGGATTATCAAGCCATTGCTGACACTATCGTCAAAGGCAAGATGGATGTGCACCAGACGTTTCTGCCCAAGGGTTTCCTAGGTGAACTGGACAGCAATCCCTACAGCCTGAATGTGGAAAAGGCCAAGGAACTGCTGGCAGCGGCTGGTCTGCCAGATGGCTTTACCGTGACGATGGACACGCGCAACACCCCCGATGTTACCGCAATTGCGCAGGCCGTGCAGCAGACCATGGCCCTGGCAGGGGTCACGCTGGAGATTATTCCCGGCGATGGCGGCCAGACGCTGGAGAAATACCGTGCCCGGACGCATGACATCTACATTGGCAACTGGGGCCCGGATTACCAGGACCCCCACACCAACGCCACCTTCGCGCGCAACCCGGATAACGGCGATGAACCCGCGTCCAAGCCATTGGCATGGCGCAATGCCTGGGAAATTCCTGACATGACCGCAAAGGCAGATGCTGCCGTGCTGGAAACCGATAGTGCCAAGCGCGCGGCAACTTATGTCGAGTTGCAAACGGAGCACCAGAAAACATCGCCCTTCGTGATCATGTTCCAGGAAACCGAGGTCGCCGCCGTGCGTGCAAACGTAAAGGGCTACATCATCGGGCCATCGTTCAACGACAACTCGTTTCGCGGTGTCACCAAGTAAATGGCGATAACTGCGCCAGACCAATCGGAGGGGCGCAACAGCGCCCTTCCTGCCTTTTTGTGGAAAGCCGTCAAACTGTTGCTGACCGTCGCAGTTACCATGCTGGGCTTGCTGCTGGTGACATTTCTGATCAGCCATGTGGTGTCGGTTGACCCGGTTCTGGCCGTAGTAGGCGACCGTGCCAGCAAGGCCACCTATGACAAGATGTTCATCGAAATGGGGCTGGACCGACCCCTGTATGAACAATTCTGGATTTACATTCAAAAGGTGGTGTCAGGGGATTTTGGCAAATCATTCCTGACCAAGAAATTCGTCGTCGATGATATCAAGCGCGCCTTTCCGGCGACGCTGGAACTGGCAACGCTGGCGATCATCATCGGCACGGTGATTGGCGTGCCACTGGGCATCATTTCCGCAGTGAAGGCTGGTAAGCCGATTGACCAAGTCGTGCGCATTGTCGGCCTGATCGGCTATTCCGCGCCGATATTCTGGCTGGGGCTGCTGGGGCTTTTGGTGTTTTACGCCAAGCTTGACTGGATATCCGGGCCGGGGCGCATTGATATTTCCTATGAATATTCGATCACGCCCAAAACTGGCATGTTGCTGATTGACAGTGCCATGCAGGGCCAGTGGGAGGCGTTTCGCAATGCGTTTTCCCACATCATTCTGCCCGCATCTTTGCTGGGCTATAACGCCATGGCCTATATCAGCCGGATGACCCGCAGTTTCATGCTGACCGAACTGGCGCAGGAATATGTGACCACGGCCCGCGTCAAGGGTGTGCCGGAATGGCGGATCATCTGGGTGCATGCTTTGCGCAATGCGGCGGTGCCCTTGGTGACGGTGATTGCGTATGCCTATGGCGGGCTGTTGGAAGGGTCGGTTCTGACGGAAACCGTATTCGCATGGCCGGGCCTGGGCCTGTATCTGACCAATTCCCTGCAAGTGGCCGATATGAATGCGGTTTTGGGCGGAACTTTGGTAATCGGGGCGATTTTTGTTGGCCTCAACCTGCTGTCAGACCTGTTGTATAACGTGCTTGATCCGCGTGTGCGCAGACGTGGGGGCAAGTCATGAGCAATGAGATGACCCGCCGCGATTGGCTACTGTCGGATAGCCCAACGTCGCGGAGCCAAGCGCGCTGGGGGCAAAGCTACCGCGTCTGGCTGGCCCTAAAGGCGAACCGCTTGGCGATGGTCGGGCTGTGGATTGTCATCATCCTGACGCTGCTTGCGATATTCGCCCCTGTGCTGGCGCCTTACGACCCGCTGGAAGGCATCGGCGGGTTGCGCGGCGCGCGTCTTGTGCCGCCATCTTGGGCGCACCCATTGGGCACGGATGATCTGTCACGCGATATTCTAAGCCGCATTCTGTATGGATCACGGCTGACGCTGCTGGTGGTGCTGTTGGTGGCTGTTATCGCCACGCCCATCGGTTTGGCAGTTGGCACCACGGCTGGGTATTTTGGCGGCTGGGTTGATGTGGTGTTGATGCGGATCACTGATATTTTCATGGCCTTCCCGCGGCTGATCCTTGCCCTTGCCTTTGCATCGGCGCTTGGCCCCGGCATCGAAAACGCCATCATCGCCATCGCCATCACTGCCTGGCCGCCCTATGCGCGGCTGGCGCGGGCCGAAACGCTGACCATCCGCGAAACCGATTACATCAACGCGGCCCGGTTGCAGGGCGCTTCGCATCTGCGCATTATATGGGGGCACATCACGCCCCTGTGCCTGTCTTCGGCCATCGTGCGGGTTACACTGGATATGGCGGGGATCATCCTGATCGCAGCCGGCTTGGGGTTTCTGGGCCTTGGGGCGCAGCCGCCGCAGCCCGAATGGGGGGCGATGATCGCGGGGGGTAGGCGCTTCATCATTGATCAGTGGTGGGTCGCCACCATGCCGGGCTTGGCGATTTTCGTAGTGGCCCTCGGCTTTAACCTGCTGGGCGACGGCCTGCGTGATGTGCTTGATCCAAAGGCCCGGAAATAATGCGCTCCGGATTTCCTTTTCGCCCAAATACTCCCGCCGGAGGCACCAGCATATGACCAACCTGCTGACGGTCGACGATCTGCGCATCACGTATCCCACCCGCCAAGGGCCAAGCGAGGTTGTGCGCGGCGTGTCGTTTGCACTGGGCCGTGAACGGCTGGGCATCGTGGGCGAATCCGGGTCTGGCAAATCACAGACGGGGCGCGCGATTTTGGGCCTGACACCGCCACCCGGTGTGGCCACGGCCAAGGTGCTGGAGTTTGACGGGATTGATTTGCGCAATGCCAGCCCAGCAAAATGGCGAGAGCTTCGCGGCATTCGCATGTCGATGATCATGCAAGACCCCAAGTTTTCGCTGAACCCGGTGATGACCATCGGGCGGCAGTTGATCGAGGCAGCGCTGCGCACTTCCAGCCGCGCCGAGGCAAAAGATCGCGCCATGGCCATGCTGGAGGCGGTGCAAATCCGTGATTCCGCCCGCGTGTTCAAGGCCTATCCGCACGAGTTATCCGGCGGCATGGGCCAGCGCGCGATGATTGCGATGATGCTGATCACGGAGCCGGATTTGCTGATCGCGGATGAACCGACCTCGGCCTTGGATGTAACCGTGCAGATCGAGGTTCTGCGCATTCTCGACCGCTTGGTCACCGATCGTGGCATGGGTCTGATCTTCATCAGCCACGATCTGCGGCTTGTTTCCAGCTTTTGCGACCGGGTGTTGGTGATGTATGCGGGGCGTGTGGTGGAGGAATTGAAAGCGTCAGAACTGGCGATGGCCAAGCACCCCTACACTCAAGGCCTGTTCAAATGCCTGCCAAAGATCGAGGGCGGCCAGCGGCCCCTGCCCACCCTGCAACGCGATGCGGAATGGGCCCGCTGATGGCCTTGATCGAGATTGAACAGCTGGAAGTCATCTTCGGCGTAGCGGGCAATCTTGTGCGCGCGGTGCGGGGGGTATCCTTGCAAGTGAATGAAGGCGAAAGTTACGGCATTGTCGGTGAAAGCGGCTCCGGAAAATCGACCGTGCTGCGCGCCATTTGCGGGCTGGCCCCGATTACGGCGGGCACCATCCGCATGGGCGGCCCCCCCCTCGCCTCGCCGCGCCCACCTGCGTTTTACCGCGATGTGCAGATGGTTTTTCAAGATCCCTATGCCAGCCTGCACCCGCGCCACACGGTTGACCGTGTGCTGTCTGAACCGCTGGCGATCCACGGCTTCGATGATGCGGAAGCGCGTATTGAACGGGCGCTGGACGAGGTCGGTTTGGGCAAAGGGTTCCGGTTTCGCTATCCGCATCAGCTATCCGGCGGCCAGCGGCAACGCGTGGCGATTGCCCGCGCGCTGATTTTGGAGCCGAAGGTTTTGCTGCTGGACGAACCCACATCCGCGTTGGACGCGTCCATTCAGGC
>JAYSPY010000103.1:0-2840 GCA_043721855.1 Pseudorhodobacter sp. | reverse complement strand
AAGCAGCTATGGGGTCTGTCTTTTTTCTCCAAAAGAGAGGTCAGAGGATGAGAACCGGCGCAAATCCGCCGCCGGGAGTTCGGAAATTCGTGGTCTGGCCCTGATAGATCCGCGCGGCCGCCAGCAGCGGTTTGGCGTCATAGGTGTAGAGCCGCACATCGACCTTGCGCGCGGTCAGCACGCCGTCCAGCCGGATCATCCGCTGGCTGGGTGCTGCCAGTGCTTGTGCTACATAATCGGTGCTTGTGATGTCGGCCCAGACCGATTTCGTCAGCTTCTCCCCCCGGTAGACCGCCTTGCCGCCATGCCCCGAGACTGGTTTGAAGAACAGTTGCCGCCGGGCCTGCCACAGCGCATCGGCGTTTTCCGGCGTGACCATCCGCGTCTTCGGGATGGACTGCAATCGCGCGGCCAACGCAGCCGACACGCCCATTGCGGCAAGAGAGGCAGGGTCTGACAGTAAGGTCAGATTGCGCTTATGTGCCAGAAGCGCGTGGTTGTGCGGATTCGGTGTGACCACCACCGCACCCGTCTGATACGCATCTTGCAAGACAGCATGGTGCGGCTCGGACAGCGTGAAATCCACCAGCCGATTGTACACCAGATCAACCGGCAGATTGTCCAGCCAAAGCCCGCGGTCGCGCAAGGTCAGCGCCTGCGGGTCGCAGATCACCGTATCGATACCGTGGCGTGCCAACATCTGCTGGGCCAGTACGAATTCGGGATAAAGATATTGATCCTTGGGTGCGTCATCGACAATGGCAATGCGGCGCAGCGTGGCCGTACGACGCTGCCGCTGCCATTCGGCGCGAAACATCATGATCGCAGCGGCCTCGAACCTGGCGACAAGGCTGTCATCAGCGACCTGCACCCGCCCGGCGCAGCACAGCGTCTGCGCCTGTGCCAACACTGCATTCAGAAACGCGCCCCCGGCGTTGGTGTTCACCTCGATCAGTTTCGGGCTCTCGTCGGACAGGTGAAAATCATAGCCCATCAGGGCCCCCTGTGGCCCGTGATCTATTTGCGCTATTGGGGATGCCCAGCCCAGAACCGCAGCCTTGTAGGCCGGGATTTGCGCCACCAGTTCAATGGCCGCGACGATGTCCTGCATGGCACGCAGCGTGCTCGCTGGCAGAAACACCGGCACATTGGAAAACAGGTGAGGCTGATTTTCAGCAATGCGGGCCTGAAACCCCGGCTCGCCGGAAGCCGCTTCCAGCGCCCGTGCCAGTTCGCTTTGGTCGAGCGTGATGCAAAAACAGCTCTGGTTGAGTTGAATCGAAGCAAACTCCGACGCGCGATGGGAATCAGTTTGAACTGGTTCAGTCATTTGTTGTCCTTTGCGGCCAAGGCATCGGATGTCGCACCTGCAGCGCGGCCAGTCACGCGCGAGCGCTACGTCACCCCTACTAAAAAGGCCAGCACCATGAAACCCAAGACCCTTCTTGCGCCAATCATCGCTGTGGCTGGTGCCAGATCATGGCGCAATGGCACCCCTTTGTAGACGCTCTTCGGCATAGTCGAACACGATTTCGGGGTTGGGCTGCGCCAGATGCTTATCCTTGTCCGGGCATTCAACACGCGACATCAGATGGCGGATCACGTTCAGCCGCGCCAGCTTCTTGTCATCGGCCCGCACCACATGCCACGGCAGATCGTCACAATGCGTGCGTGCGAGCATTTCGTTGCGCGCCGCCGAGTAGTCATCCCAATGCCGCAGCGCCGTCTTGTCGATAGGGCTGACCTTCCATTGCTTGAGCGGATCGACGCGGCGGTCGTCCAGGCGGCGTTTCTGTTCGGGTTTCGAGATGTCGAGGTAGTATTTGAACACCTGCGTGCCTGACCTGACCAGTAACCGCTCGAACGGCAGGACAGATTGCATGAACTCCTCATGCTCAGGCTTGGTGCAAAACCCCATCACCTTTTCCACACCCGCACGGTTGTACCAGCTGCGGTTCATCAGGACCATTTCACCGGTCGCAGGCAGTTCAGCGACATAGCGCTGGAAATACCACGAATGCGTGTCGCGGTTCGACGGTTTGCCAAGAGCGATAACGCGGGTGTCGCGCGGGCTGAGATATTCGGTGATGCGCTTGATTACCCCATCCTTGCCCGAGGCATCGCGGCCCTCGAAAAGGATCAATATCCGCAGATTGTTCCTGATCAGATGCCTTTGCAACTTGACCAGTTCGATCTGCAATCCGTGCAGGGCTGATTTGTAGTCTTCTGGTTCGACAACGGCGTTCTTGGTCTCTGTGACCTTTTTTGATTTCTTGCTCATCATCTGCATCCTTTGAATATTTGACGCGGCATTGCCAATTTGCGGATGTCGGGAAGTTCGCACGCCGCGCGTGCCGATGGTCGCGGCGTGCCGGCAAAAATTTTCAGGGCAGATAAGTGATGCCGTTCGGCCCCTTGCCGACCGGGATCGTGGCGATCACGGTTTGCGTTGCAACGTCGATTGCGGAAACGGTTGCGTCAATGATGTTGGACACAAAGACGGTCGTGCCGTCGCGGCTGACAACCACGCCGTGCGCACCGCGTCCGGTCGGAATCGTCGCCATCACTTTGTTCGTCGCTACGTCGATAACCGAAACGGTATTGTCAGGGTTGGCCTCGGTGCCCTGATTGGCCACATAGACAAAGCGGCCGTCCGGCGTGGCGAAAACCTGAATGGGATTGCGGCCGACATCGACAGTCGCAACCAGCTTTCTGGCTTTCACGTCAACCACGGCCACTTGGTTTGCATCGCGCAGCGACACATAGACAAGGCTGCCGTCTGGGGTGAACCCCACTTGCACTGGCGTTATGCCAACCGGAATACTGGCGACTTCTTGCAG
>JAYSPY010000102.1:0-1878 GCA_043721855.1 Pseudorhodobacter sp. | reverse complement strand
CGACACACTGGACGGCGGCACCGGCAATGACGGCCTGTTTGGCGGCGATGGCAACGATGTGCTGAATGGCGGCACCGGCAATGACCTGCTTGACGGCGGCACGGGCAATGACACGCTGGTTGGCGGCGCAGGCAATGACTCGCTGATCGGCGGCAGTGGGCATGACCTTTTCCAGTTCAATGATCACGACGGTGCCGATCAGGTCGCCGACTTCGGCATGACTGTCACCGATGGCCATACGGCGGACCAGCTTGACGTCTCGGCGTTGCACAATGCGGATGGATCGTCGGTCAAGTCGTTTGACGTGGCTGTCAGTGATGATGGGCATGGCAACGCGGTCTTGATCTTTCCGGGCGGTGAAACCGTGGTGCTGGACGGGGTCAGCCCGGCGCAGATTGCAACGCCGGGCATGCTGCACAAGATGGGGGTGCCATGTTTCGCCGCAGGGACACGCATCGCGACCCCGCAGGGCGACCACGCGGTCGAGGAAATTGCCGCAGGCGATCTGGTGCTGACGGCCGACGGACGCGCGCAGCCGGTGCTGTGGCACGGGCAGCGGCATCTGACCGCAGCGGCGTTGCAGGACCAGCCCCATCTGCGACCGATCCGGTTGCAAGCCGGACGTTTTGGCAACAGCCGCGATTTGACCCTGTCGGCGCAGCATGCTGTCCGGGTCGGCGGGCAATTGATCCGGGCGCGCCACCTTGCCGATTGGGCACAGGGTGCGCGGGTGGCGCGTGGGGTAAGTCAGGTGACCTATCATCATCTGCTTTTGCCGCAGCATTCGCTGATCCGGGCTGAGGGGTGCTGGACCGAAAGCTTTTACCCCGGAGCCATGGCGCTGGAGGCATTGGCTCTGCCAGACCGCTACCAACTGGCGCAGGCGATATTTTCCCGCGCCGAAAGGTGTGGAAAAGGCTTTGCCGGCACCTTGCAAGAGGCCTATGGCCCGCCGTGTCAACCGGTGTTGGCCCGCCATGAAGCTAAGGCTTGGCTGCAAAAGTGCGCAACCCTTGCCCAGATCGCGCCAAACTGACGGCCGCTTTGAAAGACCCGATAGTTGCGCGTGGCACGGACGAAGGTGGACGCCCGTTCGCATGCAAGCCACTTCCTTGATCAGTTTTTTAAATGTGATGGATGACGACGCGCGCTTGGCCGCGATTTGCGCCTTGCAGACCCGCATGGAACGTCGCAGATCGGATCCGCTTTCGCCATGCGCTTGATTGCAGCATCGCCCGGGTGCTGGTTGCCCCAGCGCAACCAAGGTTTTCTTTACACTGGTTTGTTGCATCGACCATGATGTTATCAAGGTCGGATACGCCCGCTTGCGCGAGTATAAGCGTTCTTATCTGGCGTGCATCCTTTCTGCTCCTTTTAGAAACTCCGAAATCGGCACGGGGCGCGCGATCAAATACCCTTGGGCAAATGTAACCCCCAAAGACTTCAATTCCGCAAGAATATCTGGGTGATCAACATGCTCTGCGACGGTGGGGATCCCCAAGACCTGCGCAACCTCGACGAAACACTTCACGATAACTCCGTGGTCTCAAACATCAAGTGCAACCGTTGAGCTGAAGGCTTTGATTTCTTCAGCCATAGCCTCGGCGGGAGTTTTCCAGCCGAGGGTTTTTCTGGGGCGGCCGTTCATCAGTCGTGCAACATCGTTGAGCCAGGTCTGCGAGGCGTCGCGGAGGTCGGTCCCCTTGGGCGGCGTTGTTGCAGAACTCTGATCTTTGAGGATTCACATTGTGAATTCATCCGGTTAGGCTGGTCGCATAAGCAAGTCGCCCGCTACCGCACGGCGAACTGGTCCAGCTACACTGCGGCGCTTCGCAAGCGGGGCTGATCTGGCTGGACAAGGGCATGACGTGGATCGCG
>JAYSPY010000101.1:0-11403 GCA_043721855.1 Pseudorhodobacter sp. | reverse complement strand
TGCAAAGCCTGGAACTTCTTCGCCAACGACCCCAAAGCAATCGCTTCGATAACCCAACGGCCATGGGCAAAGGTCAGTTGATGGGGCCGTTGGTATAAGGCATCCGACGGCCAGAAATCACTGCCAGTGATCTGACACAGGCGGCAGACAATGGCGTCCGCCTCCCACAGCGTCCTGTCGCCTTCCACCAAAATGGGCACGCGTCTATTCGGGTTCAGCGGCGTATAAAACGCCTTTTGCGCAGGGTCGGTCGGGTTGGCTCGAATAAACTCCACCGGCGCGTTGATGTGGCGGGCCACGGCCACCGTCACGCGCGGACCGCAATTGTGCGAATAATAGAGCTTCATTTGGCCGCTCCGAAAAAACCAAGGAATTATGCGCAGCCTGCATGCTGTCTTTCGGACTGTTTATCGTTGCCTGCCGCTTCGCAAATTCCAAGGCTGCGGCACCCGCTGACAATCTGCGGGCGCCGTCAGTTCTGGTTTACTCTGCGACCAAATCGCCCGAACCGCCAAGCTCTGCCGGAAAATCCTTCATCTTGGGAAGCCCGTCTTTCATCGGTAGCACCGTTTCGGCATAGTTGACGTGGACGCCGGGCGCAAAGGCCACTGTCGGAACGGTTGCGGCAAAGACATCCATCAAATTCCAGTGCGGGTGATAGGTCATCAGATGGCCACCACACTGCGTGCAGAACTGTCGGTCGCTGCGTTCGGACTTTGCATAATGTCCGATTGACGCTTTGCCCCGCGTGACCACAACGGCACCATCAGGCCAAAGCGTAAAGGCATTAACTGGCCCCGCCGACCACGACCTGCATGACCCACAGTGGCAATAACCCATGCCCACCGGATCACCCGTAACTTCGATTTCGACTGCTCCACAAAAACAGCCGCCTTTATGTGTTTTAGCCATAATCTGTCTCCTGAAAGTTGCAGTGGACTTCAAAAAAAAATTACACTGGATTGAGGATACCACAGGAATTGTAGACCTAAGGTGATTTTATCGGCTTGCACTTGGCCTGTGGGGTCCGGCCAGCTTGCCCGCCACCCACACCGCCTTTACGGCCCGGTCATCGCCCATCATGATGGTGGGGAAAAGGGCCTGCCAGATGTCATCCGCGCGCCGTGTGGCCTGTTCGATGGCCGGGGTGCTGGCAATGTCGATCACGACCAAATCCGCCTCCATCCCCGCCGCGATGTTGCCGATTTGGCTTTCCGCATGCAAGGCGCGGGCAGAGCCTGCCGTCGCCAGCCACCAAAGCTGTGCCGGGTGCAGGGCATTGCCGCGCAATTGGGCTACCTCATATGCCGCAGCCATGGTGCGCAGCATGGAAAACGACGATCCGCCGCCGGTATCGGTGGCAAGGCCGACACGCAGTTTATGGACCAAGTTCATGTCAAACAGTCCGGAACCGATGAAGGTGTTTGACGTGGGGCAATGCACCAAACTGGCCCCCGCCTCAGCCAGACGATCTTTTTCGCGCGCAGTCAAATGGATGGCGTGGCCGTAAACGGCGCCTTCCCGCAGCAGGCCTTGTGCTTCGTAGGTATCAAGATAATCGCGGGCTTGCGGGAACAGTCCGCGCACCCAGGCAATTTCGTCGTGCTGTTCAGAGAGATGCGTTTGCATCAGGCAATCCGGATATTCCCGCCATAATGCCCCCAAAGCGGCCAGCTGTTCGGGCGTGGATGTGGGTGAAAACCGGGGCGTGATGACGTAGGAAAGCCGGTCTGCCCCATGCCATTTTTCAAGCAATGCTTTGCTGTCATCATAGGCCGATTGCGGCGTATCACGCAGGCCATCGGGGGCGTTTCTATCCATACAGGTTTTGCCGGCATAGGCGCGCAGGCCGCGGCTTTGGGCGGCGTTGAAAAACGCATCCACTGACGCCGGGTGAACGGTGCCATAGCTGCACATCGACGTGGTGCCATGCGCCAGCGCCAGATCAAGGTAGCGGTTGGCGATATCGCCTGCGTAGCCCGCATCAGCAAAACGCATCTCTTCGGGGAAGGTATAGGTGTTCAGCCAGTCGATCAGCCGTTTGCCCCAAGAGGCGATGATGGCAGTTTGCGGGTAATGCACATGCGCGTCGATGAAGCCTGCAGAAATCAGGGCAGACCCATAATCCGTGATCGTCGCGCTGGGGTTGGCTTGGCGCAAATCGGCGGCGTCGCCCACTGCCGCGATGCGCCCCTGCGTCAGCAAAACGCCGCCGTGTTGAATGTGCCGCGCAGCCTGCGGTCCATCCTCGAACGGATTGCCCGCAAAAGACAGCACTTGCCCCAAAACCAGATCGGTCATGCCCATTTTCCCTTTTCATGCAATGCTATTCCCTTTACGCGCTTTAGCAGCATTCGCAAATTCAGCGTGCCCTCTGTTTCTTTGAAACAGCTTGTCCTAGACATGGGTAATCGTTTGGGAAAGGGGGCATCATGGCGGAAAGTCTGACGGCAGACCTGAACGAAGACGCGCTTGATGGCCGCCGTGTGACCGCCATTCTTGAAGCTGTCGATGCGGGCGATACGGCACTGCTGACCGCCCTGATGGAGCCGCTGCACGCAGCCGATATTGCCGACGTTCTGGAACAGATCAGCGCGTCAGAGCGCCGTGATTTGCTGTCGCTGTGGTCCGGCGAAATTGACGGCGAAATTTTGTCGGAACTTGACGAGGCGATCCGCGATGAGGTGATAGCAGCCCTGTCGCCCGCCGAACTGTCGGAAGCCATGCGAGAGCTGGATACCGATGATGTTGTTGATATCCTTGAAGATATGGACGCGCCGCAACAGGGTATCATTCTTGATGCGCTGGAGGATGCAGACCGTTTTGCCGTGCAGCAAGCGCTGGGCTATCCCGAAGGGTCGGCGGGCAGATTGATGCAGCGCGAGGTGGTGGTAGCCCCCGAACACTGGAGCGTGGGCGAGGCGATTGACCATCTGCGCATGTCAGAGCGGTTACCCGATCAGTTCTACCACGTGATTTTGGTGGACCCGCGGATGAAACCATTGGGCTATGCCACGCTGGGGCGTATTTTGTCGTCAAAGCGCGAAACCAAGCTGCGCGATATTCTGGAAGATGGCTTTCGCACCGTGAAAGCGACGGAAGAAGAGGCCGATGTTGCCTATTTCTTTAACCAATATCACATGATTTCATGCCCCGTGGTCGATGCGGATGATCGGTTGGTGGGCGTGATCACCATCGACGACGCAATGAACGTGCTGGACGAGGAACACCACGAAGATGTGCTGCTGCTGGCCGGGGTGGGCGAAGAAAGCTCTATCGCCGACGGCATTCGTGAAACGGTGAAACAGCGGTTCCCGTGGCTGTTCGTCAACCTGATTGCGGCCAATCTGTCTGCGCTGGTGATCGGGCAGTTTCACGGCACCATTTCCGCCATTGTGGCGCTGGCGGCGCTGATGCCGATTGTGGCGTCGATGGGCGGCAATGCGGGCACCCAGTCCCTGACGGTTGCGGTGCGTGCGCTGGCGACGCGGGATTTGACCACATCGAACGCCATGCGCGTGGTGCGGCGTGAGGCGGCGGTTGGCATTATCAACGGGCTTGGGTTTGCCTCCGTTATGGCGATTGTCGGCTGGCTTGGTTACGGGTCGGCGATGCTGGGCGTGGTGATCGGCATGGCGATGATCGTGAACCTGTTTGTGGCAGCGCTGGCGGGCACTTTGGTGCCACTGACGCTTAACCGTATGGGGCTTGATCCGGCGCTGTCTTCGGGCACCTTTGTGACCACGATGACGGATTTGATGGGGTTTTTCGTGTTTCTGGGTTTGGCCACCTTGGTGCTGGTATGATGATAGATGCGCTGAAAGCTGATGCCCGCAAGGCCGCCTTTGCCACCCGCAAGCTGGCGTTTGCGGCAGGGCAGGGAAGGGCTGCGGATCTGCTGGCCGATTATTTGGCCACGCAGCGGGGGAAAGCGTTATCAGGCTATATGCCGATGCGCACCGAAATTGATCCGTTGCCTGCGATGGCCGCCCACCAAGGGCCGGTATGTGTGCCGGTGATCATGGGCAAAGGTCAGCCGTTGAAGTTCCGCGAATGGTCGCCCGGTTGCGCCATGATTGCGGGTGAATTTGGCGCGCTGATCCCGGCCGAGGGGGTTTGGATCGAGCCTGAGGTGCTGATCGTGCCGATGCTTTCTTTTGATATACGCGGCTACCGTTTGGGCTATGGCGGCGGCTTTTATGACCGCACCTTGCAGCGAATGCGTTTGCTGCGGCCAACGCTGGCCGTGGGCTATGCCTTTGCGGCGCAGCAGATATCTGAAGTGCCGATTGATGTTTATGATCAGAAACTTGACGCAATCATCACCGAAAAAGGCTGTGTTGCGCTTTAACTTCCTTTTCGCAAAAATACTCTGGGGGGTGCGGGGGGCAAAGCCCCCCGTCGATCTTGGCCGCGGTCGCTAGTGCAAAATCGTCTCATCGCGCACGAACATGTTGGCCCAGGCCCGGTCAATCAATGCAGGCGTCATGTGGTAGGGCATGTTTTCAAATTCACAAATCGCGATCATCTGGTCGATCAGGAAAATCGGCTGATAATTGGCGAAATTGTTGTCGATGGTCGGGTATTTCACCTTCAGAAGGTGAATCATCGTGGCCTCATCCAGCGGCATTTTGCGTTTGCGCGCCATCATCGCGAAGATTTTAAGGAAGTTTTCCTGATTTGGCCCGTCGATTTTGATCTTGAAGAAAATCCGCCGAAGCGCCGCGCCATCAAAGATTTCATTCGGGTGGAAGTTGGTGGAAAAGATCACCAGGGTATCAAACGGCACGGTAAACTTTTCGCCCGATTGCAGCGCCAGAATATCCTTGGATTCTTCCAGCGGCACGATCCAGCGGTTGACCAGCTTTTGCGGCGGCTCTGCCTGACGGCCCAAATCGTCGACGATGAAAATGCCGCCGGTGGATTTCAACTGCAACGGGGCCTGATAGGTGCGCGCGGTGGGATTGTAGGTCAAATCCAGCATTTCAAGCGACAATTCACCGCCGGTAATCACCGTTGGGCGTTCGCAATAGACATAACGATTGTCAAACCGGGCAGACGACCGGCGAATGGCATTGGGGTCATCAACAGATTCTTCCGCCGCAGAATGCACGATCGGATCATAAACCGTGATCACCTGTCCGGCATATTCCAGCGCGCGGGGCACATAAATCTTGTCGCCCAACGCATCTCGAATACCGTTTGAGATCGACGATTTGCCGTTGCCGGGTGGGCCATACAACAGGATCGACCGGCCCGAGGTTACCGCGGGACCAAGGTTTTCGATCAAATTCTCAGGCAGGATCAGATGCCCCATGCCTTTCAGCAATTCGGTGCGCGACAGTTTGATATTGCGCACAGACTGGCGTTTGACCTGTTCCTTGTACGCCTCCAGCGGGATCGGCATCGCGCCGTAATATTCCGATTGCGCCAGCGCATCCAACGCCCGCGCTTTGCCGCCATCGGTCAGCTGATAGCCCATCTCATTGCCGGATGTGGCATGCAGGGTGCCCGTCGCTTGCAAAAGCTTTTGGCCGCGCGCCATATCCACCAGTTCCTGGGTCAAGGTTGATGGCAGGCAAAGCGCGCGGCTTAGGGCGGTCACCAGATCAAGATTGGTGCGGAACATCGTTTTCAGAAGAATATCCCGCATCATGATGCTGGAGATACCCACTTCGGCCAAAGATCTTGGCTGCGGCGGGGCCAGCACGTTGGGGACTGTCTGCATATTCATCGGGGATCCTCGGGACGATCGGGAATGACGCTAATGCCTTATCCCCCCGAATATTGTCGTTATTTTGTCAACCAGCGCGCACATACATCCAAAGCGGCGTCGCAAGATAGAAAATCAGCGTGCCAGACAGCGCCAGACCCATGGGAAAGTCTTTGTTGGTCCAACTCACCCAACTTGTGGTCATCGGCTTCAATGCCGGAATACGTCTGGCAACCCGGTGGCAAACAAATGCCGCCAACAAGCAAAGGGCAAACAACCCGGTCGCATAGCGCCAGTCTGCCTGCACAAAGAACGGCGCCATGGCGGCGGCAAACTTGGCGTCGCCCGCACCGATCAGGCTGACCATATTGGCAATGAAGCCCACGACAAGCACAATGCCAAGCAAGGCAAAGCCCCAGATCCAATCTTGCCTTGGCATCACGATGAACCCGACAATCACCCAGACCGCGGCAAGTGCGATGACAGACTTGTTCGGGATCTTCATGAATTTCATATCAGACCACGACACCCAGATGGCAATGGGCAGTGCGAAAAGAAGAAACGATAAAGCTTGTGTGAGGGTCATGGTCAATTCTGCACATTCGCATCTAGGGCCTTCAGGCTGTTTACCGCGGCCTCAAAGTGTTGCGGGCTGGTATCCACGGCTTGTTGCATCAGGCCTTTGCCGACAGAAATGTCGCCTTGTTTCACGGCCGTTAGCGCCAATGTATACAAAAGCTGCGCACGTTCTTCTTGGGTCATCTTGATGACGGGCAGGTCATATTTACGCTGCCCCCCGCGTGCCATAACCAGATTGTTCTTTGTGGTGAACAGGTTGGGGTCATAGGTGATGGCTTCCAGAAACAGCTTTTCCGCGCCGGCAAAATCGTTGCGCGACAGTTTGGAAAAGCCCCAGTTGTTGAGCACACCTGCGGGTTTGGTGGTAAGGCCAGCGGCGGTTTCATAAAAGCTGTCGGCTTTTTTCCATTGCTTGCCGCTGTCTGCAACCATGGCTTCAAGACGGTAGCGCTGATACGTCTCATGGGTTGGCGGCACTTTGTTCAGCTCGGCTTTTGCGCGGTCCCATTCATTGGCGCGGATCAGGGCATCGGCCAATTCCACGCGGTCATCATCGGTGCCTTCAGGACTTGCGGTGATTTGGTCCAGAACTAAAATCGCTTCGGTCGGGCGTTGTGCACGAACCAAAGACTTTGCAAGACCCCGTTTCAGATCAATGCGGTCGGGGTTTTCGGTGCTGGATTTTTGAAAATAGGCCACCGCTTCGTTCGGGTCGCCCACCGTCAGCATGATGTCGTTAAGATTGCTTTCGTCGATCACATTCACGGCCTTGACGGCGCGCTGAACGTCGGCGTCAGAAGTCTTGTTGCACGCACTTAGGGCGACTGCGCCGCCAAGGCACAGGATCGTCAGGATAGGGTGGCGCATTTTGCGTCCTCTTTAACTGCTCGGAATTCCTTTTCCTTCAAAGCTTTGACAGCAAGAGATATTCACCCTGACCGCGCCGCACGAGAGAAAAATTCGCCTCTTCAACAGGTTCAACATAGGCGTCGCTTTCACTTTTTGCGATAGCGATCCGCAGATTTTCACGAATGGCGTCTGTTTCGCCACTGTCCAGAGCGAAGGCCTGTTGAAAGACAACGCGCGCCTCGCCGGTTTTGCCACGGCCCATCAAAGCGACGCCAAGATTATTAAGTGCGGGCACAAAGCTGGGGTCCAATTCCAGTGCGCGGCGCAACACCTGTTCGGCCTGGCCCAAACGACCAAGCTGCAGATCGGCAGACCCGATGGCGGATAGCACATCGACATTGATCCCCTGTTCCCCGGCGGCCCGAAGGTAGGATCGCAGGGCAAGATCATACTCACCCGCCGCCATCAGACGGTGGCCAACCAAAAGTCCATCAACGCCTTGGCCTTTGGCGTCAACTCCGTAGGGCGCATTGCGCGCGGCATCACGTTCGCCAAGGCTGCCGGTGTTTCCACAGGCAGCCAAAAGCAACACAGTCAGCTGGGCGGCGTAAATGTGGCGTCTCATGCCATCAGGTATCAACCACCACCAAGGTTCTTGACAATCCCATGAATGGACGGGCCGATCAGAATAATCAACAAGGGTGGCAAAGTGAACAGCATTGTGCCCAAGGTCAGCTTGGTCGGCAGCTTGTTGGCCTTTTCTTCGGCCCGCATCACCCGTTTGTCGCGCATTTCTGCGGAATAAACGCGCAGGGCTTCGGCCACCGATGTACCGAATGTGGCAGATTGCACCAGCGTGGTCACAAAGGATGACACGTCGGAAATGCCGATGCGTTCCGACATGTCTTTCAGAACCATGACCCGTTCCTTACCGGCCTTCACCTCATGCGCGACCATCTCAAACTCTTCGCCAAGCGCGGGGTAGCCCGCGGCAGATTCGCGCGCGACCCGAATGATGGACTGATCAAGCGATTGACCGGCTTCCACACAGACCAGCATCATATCAAGCGCATCGGGAAAGCCGGAAATGATTTCGTCTTGGCGCGCCTGTGCCCGGCGTTTGACCCAATATTGCGGCAGATAGTAGCCCGCGGCCCCCGGAATGATGGTGTACATGATCATCTTTTGGGTGCTGACATCACCCTTGGATGACATGATCATCGCGTAAATCACACCCAGTATCAGAAAAAAGATGCCAAGCGCGAATTGGGCAAAGTGAAATGTCCGCACCGAATTTTTGCCACGGTAGCCTGCCCGCAGCATCTTCATCCGGGCCGTGGACATGTCTGCGGCGTTTTGCGGTTCCAGAAAGTTGGCAAACTTTTGCAGCTTGTCGTTCTTTTCGCCCTTGCGCAGCGCATCGCCTGGCTTTTTAGCGGCAGCCGGTGGTGCACGTTGCGCCTTGACCTTTGCAAAAGGGTCGATCTTTTTCTTCAGCATGATCGGCAAAGTGGCGATGATCAGCACCAGCCCCACACCGCCAAGGGCAATCAGTGGCCCCAGCGGGCCCATTGAATTTATCAGCAAAGCGTTGATGTTATTCAAAAATTCCATGACACATCACACCTTGATATTGACCATTATTTTCATGAAGACGACGTTCAGCACCAGAAAAACAGCAACCACCAGACAGGCCGGAATAAATTCCGGCGTGGTTTTGACTTCATCGAAATAGTCCGGCTTGACGATGTTGATCATGACCAGGGCGCCGATCGGAAAGGCCGACAAGAACATGCCAGACCATTTCGCCTCGGCGGTGATGGCGCTGACGCGGCGAAACAGTTTGAAGCGCGCGCGCACAACCTTGGCCAGACCTTCGAGGATTTCCGCCAAGTTGCCGCCTGACTGCTGTTGAATGGTTACGGCCACCGCCAAAAAGCGCAAATCCTGGCTGTCCATGCGTTCGGCAAAGGCTTTCAAGCTTTCCGATACGTCGCGGCCATAGGCGGCTTCGTCAGAAATCATGCCAAATTCAGTGCCCAGCGGATCGGCGACCTCTTTGGCAACGATGCCGATTGCTGCAGAAAACGGGTGCCCGACGCGCAGGCTGCGCACCATCAGTTCAACCGCATCTGGCAGTTGCTCTTCCATCAGGGCCATGCGTTTTTTCGCTTTTTTGTTGACCCATGTGTAGATGCCGCCAACCCCCATCATCACCGCGATCAAGCCGCGAATGGCGGGTGCGGTGTCTGTCCCGATGGTCAGGCCAACAAAGCTGACAACGGACAGCAGGCCCATCAGCCCAATCAAGGCTTTTGGCGAAAAGGCAATGTTGGCCTTTTGCGCCTTGGTCGCCAGTATGGAATACAAGGGAATGCCCCGGGCTGACAAATGCTGCCCCATTTCCTTGCGCAACTGGTCCAGCACCTCTTCGCGGTTGCCGTTCTTTTGCAGCAAGGCAAGGCGGCGGCTGATGCGGCTGTTCAGGCTGATGGATTTGCCAAACACCGTCAGGTAGATGCCCTCAACAAGCATCACAACCGCAACAAATATCAGGATATAGATAAGCGGTGCTGCACTGATCTGCATGATGTTTCCTTAGACAATCGGTTCATAGATAGAAGCGGGCAGGTCGTAGCCCCATTGGCGGAAACGGTCTGAATAGTGGGACCGCACGCCGGTGGCGTTAAAGCGCCCGATGATTTTGCCATCTTTTGCAAGACCAAGGCGTTCGTAGCGGAAAATTTCCTGCATCGAGATCACCTCGCCCTCCATGCCGGTAATTTCGGTGATCGACACCATGCGGCGGGAGCCATCTTGCAAGCGCGATGCCTGCACGATCAGGTTCACAGCCGATGCGATCTGCGCGCGCACAGCCTTTAGCGGCATCTCGATCCCGGCCATGGCGACCATGTTTTCCAGACGGCTGATACCATCGCGGGCGGAGTTGGCGTGAATTGTGGTCATGGATCCGTCGTGGCCGGTGTTCATCGCCTGCAACATGTCGAGCGCCTCGGCGCCTCGAACCTCGCCGACGATGATTCGGTCCGGGCGCATGCGCAGCGAGTTGCGCACGAGATCGCGCGTCGTCACCTCGCCGCGGCCCTCCATGTTCGGGGGCCGGCTCTCGAGACGCACGACGTGACGACGATGGAGTTGCAGTTCGACAGAGTCTTCGATCGTCACGATCCGCTCGTCCTCGGGTATGAAACTCGACAACACGTTGAGCAGCGTCGTCTTGCCGGTACCGGTGCCGCCTGACACGAGAATGTTGAGACCGACCTCGACGACCGCTTCGAGCAACTCGGCCAATTGCGGGGTAATTGTACCGAACTCGATCAGGTCAGCGACCTGGAACGGTTCGACCGAGAACTTGCGGATGGTGAGAGCCGGTCCGTTGACCGACCGCGGCGGAATGATCGCGTTGACACGCGAGCCGTCAGGCAGACGGGCATCGACCATCGGCGACGACTCGTCGATGCGTCGGCCGACCTGGCCGACGATGCGTTCGATCACCCGCCGGAGATGATCTTCGGACAGGAATGGGGCGTCGGTTTCTTCGATCAGGCCATGGCGCTCGACGTAGATGAAGTCGAGCGAGTTGACCATCACTTCGCTGACAGTCGGATCAGCGAGGAACCGTTCGATCGGGCCGAGGCCGATCACGTCGTTCATGATCTCTCTCGCGAGAGCCTGGCGCTCGGGTACTGACAGGGGCACCGTCGCGGAGGCCATCAGGTCCGTGATCTCCTGCGCGACATATGCGTTCAACTGGTCGTTACCGATCGTAGCGTCGAAAAGGCGCGTGCCGAGGCGAGCAAACAGAGCTTCGTGGACGCGCGCCTTGAAATCGCCGAGCGCGTTCGTCGGCCGGTTGGCCGGGCGATTGGTGGCGTAAGCGAATGACTGGCGACCTGCTGTGGCCTCCGCCGTCTTCAAGCGATCTGAGAGCTTCATCGCTGATCCTTCCTCCGCGAAAACAACCCCTTGCGGCCCTGGTGTCCTGGCGAAGCGGAGTTTGCCAGCGCGTGATCCGGCATGAATTTCCGGGCCAGCGACATCAATTGTTGAGCAACGGGCGAGTCTGATTCGTCGAGCACGAGAGTGCGGCTCTGGTTCATCGCCAACGGCACCAGCCGAGAACTCGGCAGCGCTTCGGCTACCTTCATGCCGAGTGCCGCCTCGACGTCGGCCATTTCCAACCCGACTCGGGCATCGGCCCGGTTCAAGACGAAGTGGCGGCGTGCCCGGGTCAGGCCGAG
>JAYSPY010000100.1:0-19860 GCA_043721855.1 Pseudorhodobacter sp. | reverse complement strand
ATCTCGCGCAACAAGTGCAAGGTGTAGCTGTTGCCGTCCATATTGACGATCGAGGTGATGCCATGTGCCGCACAATGCGCCAGCCCCGCCGCGATCTTGGCCTTGTCTGTCGCGCGCTCCGTGTCCGTCGGCCAAGGCTCCGGCTCTTCGCCCGTGGCGATGCCAAGGTTCAACCGCAACTCGCCCCCAAGGGCTATCACGGCGGAAAATGCTTCAAATTCCCGCAGTTCGCCGGTGGCCGTGCCGTCCGGCCCCATCATCACCTCATGGCCCGCTGGCAATGTGGCCCCATGCAGAAGCCCGGCCTGCGTCAACGCCATGGTATTGGCCCAAACGGTGTGATGGTCCGGCGCTGTCATGGCTATCGGGCGATCCGCCATCACGGCGTCCAGATCAACGCGCGTCGTCGCATAGCCCAGCAAATCATAGGCCGCGCCCTGTGCCATCAGCAAAGGCTTACCCGGATTGGCCAAACCGTAGGCCGCAAACGCCGCGCGCAAGGGCTCTAGCCCGTGAACCCCACCCAATTGCAGATGCTGCAATTCCGCCCCACCCAAAACCAGATGCAGATGGCTTTCGACAAACCCCGGCATCACCGTGCGCCCGCCGGCATCAATCACCCGGGCAGATGGTTCGGCCTTTGCTGTCACCTCGGCGCGCGAGCCTACGGCAGCGATCTTGCCGCCCCTGACATAAACCGCCTCGGCCCTTGGTTGCCCCTCATCCATTGTCAGGACACGGGCATTCACGATCAACACATCCGGCACGCTGTCAGACATCACTTGTATCCCTTGTATCCCCGGAAAATTTGCCCGCCATCAAGCACAGCAATTCAAACATCACCGATACCCCCAAAAAGGCGGTGCCGCCCGAGGCGTCGAACGGCGGCGATACTTCGACCAGATCAGCGCCTACGATATTCACACCGTCGAGCAGGCGCACCACCTGCAAGGCCTGATAGCTGTTTGGCCCACCAATTTCAGGCGTGCCGGTGCCGGGTGCAAAGGCCGGGTCGACAAAGTCGATGTCATAGGACACATAAGTTTTGCCTGCCCCGGCAATGGCGCGCGCTTCAGCCATCACATCAACCGCCCCGCGCGCGTGAAATTCCTCAATCGGAATCACGCGGATGCCGACAGATTTGGCAAAATCGCGGTCCTCGCGGTCATAGGCAGTGCCACGGATCCCGATCATGCACACCCGGTGCGGGTCCAGCAGCCCTTCTTCCACCGCCCGCCGGAACGGTGTGCCATGCGTGTACATCGTGCCGCCGAAATAGCTGTGGAACAAATCGGTGTGGCTGTCGAAATGGATCATGCCCAAGGGGCGGTCTTTTGCCAATGCCCGCAAGATCGGCAGACTGCACAGATGATCCCCGCCGGCTGTAAGCGGCAAAATCCCAAGCGCCCTGACGCGGGTATAAAACGCCTCGATCCGCGCCATGCTGTCCATCAGATCGGCGGGGTTTGGGGCGACATCCCCCAGATCGGCGCAGCGCGCCACCTCAAACGGCCGCATGCCGGTGATGCCATTTTTCGCCCGGATCATGGTTGACATATCGCGCAACTGACGCGGGGCGTGGCGCGGGCCAGGCCTGTTGGTGGTGCCGCCATCCCAAGGCGCGCCAATCAGCCCGATTTGCACCTGATCCAACCGCAGATGGTCCAGCCCCACATGCGGCAGCCGCATAAACGTCGGTATCCCGGCATAGCGCGGCAGATCCAAGCCCGACACGGGCCGAAAAAAGCCGACATCCGCATTTTCTGTCACTGCCGCATCCCCGCATCTTGCCCGAGTCGCAGCATATCAGATCATCCACCGCAGCCGATGTCACGCCCCCATCACGCGCTGCCGTTGACGTATCACAGTCAGGGGAAATTCCGCCAATCGCCGCGCGCGGCCCTTGACCCGCCCTTGTGGTTTGGCCTCTATGATGGCAAAAGCGAATATCGGCAAAGACCGGTGCGCCAACAGGGGAAGATTAATGTTCAACAAGACGGCAGACCCCACCATGGCCCCTTCCAAACCTTCCGGCTCCAATGCCAACAAATCGGTACTGGCCAATGATCTGAAGATTGTCGGCGAAGTCACGTCCGCCGGCTCGATCGAGATTCTGGGCGAGGTTGACGGCAACCTGACGGCGCATGGCCTGATCGTCGGCTCTGAAGGCCGGGTATCTGGCACCGTGCGCGCAGAAACGGTTGAGGTGAAAGGCCGCCTTGAAGGCAAAATCTCGACCGAAGGTCTGACCCTGCGCGCCGCAGCCCATGTTGCCGCCGACATCACCTATTCAACGCTCGTGATCGAAAACGGAGCCACGGTTGAAGGCAACTTTGCCTTGCGCAAAGGCTGATCGGGCCCATCGCTCATCGCGCCCTGTCCGGGCTTTTCGCTGCCATAGCAAGGCCAGCCCGAACAGGCTTACGGCATGGCAGAACCCAAAGCGAAGCAAACCCGCCGGGATATGACGAGCGGTAAGACCCAAAGCGAAGCGGGCCCGAAGGGTGTTGATGAGCGGGCGACACGCCTATTCCTTTGCCAAAGGCGGAATAGAATATGTCATGCTGGCTCGCGCAACAGGGTCGGCCAGGCCTTCCGAATAAATCAAAACATCCCCCACCACCAACACCCGCCCCAGCTTCAGAATCCGCGCCGTTCCGATAATATCGCGCCCCGCGCTTGGTTTGCGCAGAAAATCAATCGACGCGCTTGTTGTTACCGTCAGCGCCTTTGGCCCGATGCGCGACAAAATGGCCAGATACACTGCCACATCGGCCAGCGCAAAGATCGTCGGTCCCGATACCGTGCCACCGGGCCGGATATGTTGCGATCCAACCACCAGGCGCAGATCAAGCCCCGTCTCGTCGACCCTGTGCACCACGAAATTATCCGCAACCTCGGAAAAATCGCTCGCCAGAAATGCCATCAGCGCCGCCACATCCATTTTTAGCGCCATGACTTCCCTCGGCCTTGTTCCCCGGATAGACTTTTCGCAAACTCAAGGAATAACAAGATGACTGATGAAATTCTGATCCGTCATGACGCAGGGTCAATAGCCCGCTTGACGCTGAACGCCCCGAAAAGCCTGAACGCGCTGTCGGATGCGATGCTGGCAGCGCTTGCCGCCGAATTCACCGCCCTTGCTGCCGACCCCAGAATCCGCGTTGTTATCTTAGCCGGTGCTGGCAACGCCTTTTGCGCAGGCCATCATTTACGCGAAATGCAAACAGGTCGCGCCGCCCCCGACAAAGGCCGCGCCTATTTCGCAGACCTGTTCAAACGTTGCGCCGATGTGATGCAGATGATCCCCGCCTTGCCGCAGCCGGTGATTGCTGAAGTCCACGGCATCGCCACCGCCGCTGGTTGCCAACTGGTCGCCACCTGCGATATGGCCATTGCCGCCACGGGCACCAAATTCGGTGTCAATGGTGTGAATATCGGCCTGTTCTGTTCCACCCCCATGGTCGCCCTGACCCGCAACATTCCCCGAAAAGCCGCGTTTGAAATGCTGACCACGGGCAATTTCATTGACACCACCCGCGCGGCAGAGCTGGGCCTGATCAACCGCCACGTGCCCCACGAGGCTTTGGAGGCTGAAACCCGGTCTCTCGCCGAAACGCTTGCCGTCAAACTTGGCTCTGCCGTCAAAATCGGCAAACGCGCGTTTTATGATCAGATCAACATGGCCGTCGATCAAGCCTACGATCACACCGCCGCCGTGATGGTTGAAAACATGCTTTGGCGCGACACGGATGAAGGCATCGCCGCCTTTCTGGAAAAGCGCAAACCCGATTGGCAGGCTTAAACCCGGCCCCATAGCAGCCAGATGCCAAGCGCCAATCCGGCCAAAGAAATCGCAAGACAGGCAGCATAAACGGCAGCAAACCCACCATTTGCCAACAACGCAGCGCCAAACACCGGCCCCACCGCCGTACCCAAAATCGGTGCCACCGCCACCGCGCCTGAAATTGCACCAAAGCCGCGCCGCCCCAACAGTTGCACAAGCAACACAGGCCGCAGAATCGAACACAGCCCAATCCCCACCCCCTGCATCACCGCGAAGCCAAAGATCAGCACCGGGGCCAATCCCGCTGCCCACAGCAAACCGCTGGCCAAAACTATCGCGCCCAGCGACCAAACCGTTGCCCGCCCGTTGCCCACCCGTGCCTGGTTCACCAATAACGCCAGCCGCCCCGCCACCTGTGCAGGCCCAATGCACGATGCGGCCAGCACCGCCATCGCCTCACCCGCACCTCGGTCGTCAAACAGCACCAAGGCATAGGTGATCAGCACCGAATGGGTCACATAGGTCAGCCCGAAAATCGCGGCCATCGCCCAGAACGCAGGTTTGCGCATCGCCGCAAGCAACGCCCCCGGCTCCGCCTCAGGCCGGGCCGATGCAACCCCTTGCAAACGGCGCAACCGGGCCACGCCCACCCAATTCACCGGCACAGACCCCAGCACAATCAACCCGGCAAACGCCGCCAACGCGCCCTGCCCACCAAAGGCGCGGCCCAGCGCATGGCCCAGCGGAAACGACAATGTCGATGCAAACCCGGCAACCAGCGTCACCTTGGTGATCGCCCCACGCGCACCGTCCCCCAATCGCCGGGTTAAAAACGCAAAGCATGTCTCGTAAAAACTGCCCGCCTGTGCAACCCCGATCACCGCCCAAAGACCAAGCCATTCAAGCGGCGTGCGCGCCACAGAAAGCCCAACCAACGCCGCGGCACCCAGCACCGGCATCCAGATCAGCAATTCACCGCCCCAGCCCCGATCCACCAACCTACCCGTAAAGGGCGTCAAAACCGCGGTGATCAAAAACGCAAGCGTCGGCCCGGCGGCCAGTTGCGCCTTGCTCCACCCGGTTGCCACTTCCAAATCCGGCAACAGCGCGGCAAAGGCGTAATATAAGGCCGCATAGGTTAGTGTCTGGCCAATCGCCAATAACCATACCGGCCCGTCTTCGCCCTTGAAGGCGATCATATCCTATAAAGATCGCGGAATTTCGTTTCCAAATAGTCCAGCAATGGCCCCTCGCTTGGTTCAAACCCACAAGCCCGCACCACGGTTTCGCGGGGGCCGTACAGCCCACCATGCCGCTGCACATTGGCCTGCAACCAGCCCGTCGCAGCCGATGTATCCCCCCGCGCCAGTTGCGCGTCCAAATCCGGCACCGCCGCGCGCAGGGCCTTGTGAAGACAGCCCGCATAAACATTGCCCAAACTGTACGTTGGGAAATAACCAAATAACCCGCAAGACCAATGCACATCTTGCAACATGCCGTGGCTAGGCCGGTCCACCTCCACGCCGAAATCAGCTTTGAACCTGTCGTTCCAAGCCGCCTCGAGGTCGGCCACCGCCAAATCACCGGCAATCAACGCGCGTTCCAGGTCAAACCGCATCATGACGTGCAGATTATAATGTATTTCATCCGCCTCGGTGCGAATGAAGCCAGACCGCACCCGGTTTACCGCCGCGTAAAACGCCTCGGCGTCCGCTGCACCGGCATAGGCAAACTCCGCCGCTGTACGCCCAAACATCCAACCGGTAAAGGCGCGCGACCGTCCCAACTGGTTTTCGTAAATCCGGCTTTGGCTTTCATGCACACCCATCGACACGCCTTGCCCCAACGGCGTCAGCCCGTAACTTTGATCAATCCCCAATTCATAGCAGGCATGGCCCACCTCATGGATCGTCGAATAAAAGCAATTGAACGGATCATGCTCCACCACCCGCGTTGTGATCCGCACATCGCGGCCAGACCCGCTAGAGAACGGATGCACCGCCAAATCCATCCGCCCATGTGCAAAGTCATAACCAAACGCGGCTGCCAGATCGCGCGCCACCGCCATTTGACCGTCCGCCGCAAAACTGCCGGTCAGGCCCGCAGGCTGGTGTGCCGCCCCCAGAACCGCAGACCTAAGCGCCACCAACCGCGGCCGCATCGCATCAAACATCGCACCAAGTGATGCCGCCGTTGCCTCCGGCTCGTAATCATCAATCAGCGCATCGTATAAATCACCGCCCTGCGCCAGCGCCGCCGCTTCGTCGCGCTTCAGACCCAACACCTCGGCCAAGGTCGGCAAGAACGCAGCCACGTCCTCACCTGCCCGTGCCTGCGCCCATATGCCCTGCGCTTTCGAGGTAAGCTTCGCCAATGCTTGCGCCAAATCGGCGGGCACTTTGCTGGTGCGGTCGTAACTGCGCTTGATATGGCGCAACTGCGCCGCCCCCACTGCACCACCCGGTTCCGCCACATCCAACCAACCGGCTATCCGCGCATCAGTGCGCCGCGCGTGCAGCACACCTTCCAGCGCCGAAATCTCCTCACTCCGCTGATCGGCCGCCCCGCGCGGCATCATGGTTTCCTGATCCCAGCCCAGCCGCCCGGCCACCTGCCCCAACGCCTCGGTGTCGCGCTGAAACGCCATCAGATCGGCAAATGCCGTATCGTTGCCGGTCATGCCGTGCCCTTTCGGATAGATCCCGCAAGCGGGTAATTCGCCAGATACCGCGCCCGCAGGATCAACACCCACAACACCACAGCCCCGATTTGATGCGAAATCGCCGGATGCAGCGCCGCCGCCGTCAGCACGGCCACAATGCCAAGCGCCACCTGCACACCCATCATGGCCATCACGCCGTGATACGCCCGCCGCGTGGCCAAGTATGGCGATTTGCGCCCGCGCATCCAGACCACCACGGCAAAGGCAAACAGCAAATATCCCGACATGCGGTGAACAAACTGCACGAGGCCCGCATTGGCCCAAAGTGCGACCGCTGGTCCATCAAACGCATCTGCAGGAAAGAAGCTGCCGTTCATATCTGGCCATGTCGGATAATTCCGCCCGGCATCAATGCCTGCCACCAAAGCGCCCAACACAACCTGCAAAAACGCAAAATGCATCAGCCCCGTCGTCATGCGAAACAGCTTGTCTTGCCGGTTGCGCCGCGCCTGCAGCAAATCCGTCTCGCGCCGCCCCAGCAGAAACACCGCCCACGCAATCAACCCAAGGATCACAAACGCCAGCCCCAGATGCGTGGCCAAACGGTATGACGCCACATCCACCATGGCCCCCGTCAACCCCGATGACACCATCCACCAGCCAATGGCACCTTGCAAACCAATCAACCCGCCAATCGCCAACAACCGCTTGGTCCAGCGCGCCGGTATCTTGCCCGCAGCCAGAAACCCCACAAACCCCACCGCCCAGACCAGCCCGATCACCCGGCCAAGCTGCCTGTGCCCCCATTCCCACCAGAAAATGCCCTTAAAGGCTTCCAACGTCATCGTCTTGTTTTGCAACAGAAATTCCGGCGATGCCTGATAGGCTGCAAACTCCGCCGCCCAAGCCGCACCATTCGTCGGCGGCAATGCCCCCGAAATCGGCTTCCATTCGGTGATCGACAATCCGCTGTCCGTCAGCCGCGTCAAGCCGCCCACCGCGATCATCACGGCCACCAACCCAAACAGCACCATCAGCCAAAGCCTGATACCCGCCCGCGCGCCAAGCCCGCGCGCATCAATGCCACCCACCTGCGGTGCGGCCACAGATGCGGCCCCGACCTCTTCGAAAATACTACGCTTGCCTGCCATGTCGGCCTCCGATTTTGGCGCAGATTAGGCGCTGGCCAAAGGGGGTTCAAGGGGCGTAAAGTCGCGCGTCGGCGGTTATCTTTTTGCAAAAACCAACTCAAACCTTCACCGGTCAATCGCTGATCAAACCGTGGGCGGCGCACCCCGCCTGCGCAAGCCCAACCCCAAAGCCACGCCCGCGCCCACACCAATCGCGCAGGCAGTGCACCAAGCCGCGAACACAGCGCGGCCAGCACAACGCCCTCTTGGCCGTGTGTGCAAACCACGCCGTATACGACAACGAAAAACGCGCCCGTCGGCTTGCCAATCTGCATCCGGCAGCCACCCAGCAATGTATCAACAAACTGCCAACATTCGCTGCCACCAAACCCCTGCCCCGGATCAGCGCCTTATGCGTTTGCAATCGCAATAGTCAGGGGGATGGCCACCATCTGTCCATCGCCGCATCAACCACCCGTGACGGATCAACGGCCACAAAAGGGCGCGCTGCGCTTTGCAAGACCGTTTGAGTGGTTGGGGCACGGCACCTTTTGCTTTTCTGATCAATCATCCTAATTATAAACGATAGTGTCATTTCATCAACTGACCCCGGAGACGCCATGAAAACCTTCCCCGCAGTGCACAGCGTTTGTATGCGTCTTTTGCCAGCTCTTGGATTTGCCATCGCCGCGTCTGCGCCTGCTTTCAGTGACACCACTTTTGTGCCCGGCGATACACAATTTATCGCGGCCTTAGGCAACTCTTCGGCCACATCAGGCGATGATGCACAAACCTGGGGCTTCTGGTCTGTCGATCCCGGCCCGCGCGGTGTCTGGATAAAGGATTACGACTATCTGCTTGAAAAGGCAGGCGTAGCACCGGACGGCTGGCAGTTTGACAGCGCCGCATGGTGGCTTGAAGAACACGGGCTGATGATGGAATCTCCCAGTTTTCCGCTTCCGGCAGGTCAATATGTGGTGACGGGCGGGCGAGAGGTAACCTCGGTTCTGACCGTGGCAGCCCCCGACGCGGCGGGCAAACAAGCGTGGAGCATCGCCAACGGCGCGTCGATCCATGATGTCACCCATTTAGGCTGCCGCGCCGCCGTCTATACCGCCAAAGCACAGGGTCAGTCCTGCACGCCCGACAAAACCCCCACCGATGTGTTTCCGATGCGGCCCGACATTTCCATGCCAAATGTCGACGGCTGCGCCAAGCAAGATTATCAGGTTATGATCGTAACCGGCATGATGGTTGAAAGTTGACTGCGCTGCCCGGCCAGGCGCGTGTCATTTCAGCGCGGGCTTGATCGCAACGCGTAAATTCTGGTTAGAAAATTCCTAAAATATAACCAAACCAATATCTAAATGACTGTCGCACGCGCGCAATTGCAGCTATTGCTTCAACTTCCAAGCCACCTGCCGCAACATTCCATGAAACGTCTGAACCTCTGCCCGCGTCAGATTCAACCGCCCCCACATATTTCGCAAACTCAGCTTCATCCCTTCGATTTTAGGCTCCGGATAGAAAAATCCCGCCGCCGTCAAACTTTCCTCGTAATGATCGCCCAGTTTTTCAATTTCCACCCGGCTGGCAAGTTCGGTGCGGGCAAATTCCATCACTTCGGGGGCAATAACTTCCGTCTGCCGCCGCCATTCATACCCCAACAAAAGCGCACATTGCGACAGGTTCAACGATGGAAACTCCGGATTGACCGGCACCGAAATGATCGCGTTCGCCAGCACGACATCGCTGTTTTCCAAACCCGCCCGTTCCGGCCCGAACAGCACCGCCACCTTCTTGCCCGCCGCGATCAATCCCTTCGACATCTCCATCGCCCGCTCCGGCGACAGGATCGGTTTCGTCAACTCCCGGCCTCGCGCCGTGGTCGCGAAAACGTAATCGAAATCGGCAATCGCAGGCTTCACATCGGGATAAATCCCCGCATGATCCAACACGCGCCCCGCGCCACTTGCCATGGCAACCGCCTTGGAATTTGGCCAGCCATCGCGCGGGTCCACGATCCGCATGCGGTCCAGCCCGAAATTCAGCATCGCGCGCGCCGTGGCCCCGATATTCTCGCCCATCTGCGGGCGCACAAGGATAAAAGTCGGCGTGTTCATCGGGAAACCCTGTCCAAGCTTAGCCAGCGCCTGATACGCCGCACGCCTGCCCCTGACAAGAGCGGGCCTGACAAAAGCGGGCCTGACAAAAGCGGGCCTGACAAGCCGCACGAGCAATAGCCAAGCCGCGAAATCTCGGCTAGGACGGGCAGACTGTTTTCAAGGATACAAGCATGGCCGACGCAGACCGCCCCCAGATCTACCTGATCACCCCGCCGGACCTTGATCTTGCCGTGTTTCCAGACCGCTTGGCGGCCGTTTTGGACAGCACCGATATCGCCTGCATCCGCCTGTCCCTTGCCTCGCACGATGAAGACCGTATTGCCCGCGCTGCCGACGCCCTGCGCGCCGTGGCCCATGCCCGCGATGTGGCACTGGTGATCGAAAACCACATTCTGATGGTAGAACGCCTTGGCCTTGACGGCGTGCATTTGACAGACGGCGCGCGGTCGATCCGTAAGGTGCGCAAGGATATGGGCAGCGATGCTATCATCGGCGCTTATTGCGGTGCCACCCGGCATGACGGTATTTCAGCCGCCGAAGCCGGTGCCGATTACGTAGCCTTCGGTCCGGTCGGGCAAACCCCGCTTGGCGACGGCAGCAAAGCCGACGCAGAATTGTTCGAATGGTGGTCTGAAATGATCGAAGTGCCAGTTGTTGCCGAAGGGTCGCTTACGCCCGCGTTAATTGCCAAACTGGGCCCAATCACCGACTTTTTCGGTATCGGCGACGAGATTTGGCAAGCTGAAGATGCCGTCACCGCTTTGCGAAGCCTTCTTGCCCCACTAGCCTAAATTCCGCGACTATGCTGCTGATGCGCGGCACGAATAACCGCCTCGCACGCCGCTGACAGTGCTTTTCGGTCGGGAAAGTCATCAACCGCCAGCGGATCATGCAACACCACGTCAACCGAGCCTTGCCGCGGTGATGCCAGCACGGTCATCAGATGCGGCGCAAAGTCCATGTCGCCCCACCAGCCGTAAAACCGCGGGTCAGCCCCTTCTGGCCCGCGATAAATCACCGATGCTGGCTGAATATGCATCACCTGTTCCATGCCATGCGTATAGAACGCGGCAAACAGCGTGGGCTTGAACGGCAAGACCCGCAACGTATCCGTGCTGGTGCCTTCAGGAAAAAACAGCAAGCGATGCCCAAGCCGCAGCCGCGCCTCAAACACGCCCTGTTGACGTTTTGCATCGGCACTTTTGCGCGCGATAAAAACCGTTCCGGTGGCCCGCGCCAGCCACCCGATGCCAGGCCAGGCCTCGACCTCAGATTTAGACACGAAATAAACCTGCTGCGCCGCATTCAACGCAAATATATCCAACCAGGACGCGTGGTTTGCCACCACCGCCCCGCGCTGGCGCATGGGTGTGCCTTGAATACGCAGCCCAATGCCCATGATCCGAAACGCCGCCCGGCAGACAAACTGCGTGATATGCGGCGTGATCGGGCGGCTATCGCCAAACATGGGCCGTTCTATCAGCCGCACAAGCGACAAAATCGCCAATCCACCGAAGATTACGACGCCAAGCAAACTCCCGCGCGTGACAAGCCGGAACCAACCTGTGGCTCCGCCCGGGGGATGGGTGATCTCATCCTCAACCCAGCCGCCGGTCATCCCTTCTGGCCCTGCTTTCGGGCATAAAACTCCCGGTGTTTGTCGGACATCTGGTCTGTGTCCATCAACAGGCATACATCCGTTGTGTTGAAAGCATGGTCGATCCATGCGCCCTCGCCCACGAACCCGCCCAGACGCAGATAGGCTTTGATCAGCGCGGGCGTGCCTGCCATTGCAAGGGTGCGATCAAGCTGGTCTATCGGCAGCACATCCATCGCCTGAAAATGATCCGGCCGTGCGTGCACACGCAATGCTTTTGGTGCCAGATGATGATGGTGAAGATAGGCCAGCGATTGCGCCAAAGCTGCCGCATCGGTGCCGTGAAAACTGGCCACGCCAAACAGCACTTCGATGTCATGTGCCGCCACATAATCGGCCAAACCGGTCCACAAATGATACATCGCAGCCGATCCGCGATAATCAGGATGCACGCAAGACCGCCCCAGTTCCAGCAAACGCCGACCGGATGATTTCAGCGCCGAAAGATCATATTCCTTCTCAGAATAGAACCGCCCCGTTGCTGTAACCCTGTCCCCCGGCAGCAGGCGGTACACCCCCACCACATCATCCAGCGCATCCGCATCACGGCGCGGATCTACAAGGATAAGATGGTCAAAAATACTGTCAAATTCATCGCGTTCCAGCCGGGCATGATGATCAACCATGGGGCCATCGCCGCCAAGTTCGGTTACGAAAACCTGATATCGCAACCGCTGCGCCGCCTGCAAATCACGGTCGGTCTGGGCCAGACGCAGCTCAAAGGAAACGTCACCGGCAATCATTGAAGCTATGTCTGCCCTGTTAGCGCTGGCTTGCTCTTGGTCTTAGGCCCTGTCCCGCCGCATTGCAACCATTTCAGGGGCGCTATCCGCTGCGGGAAAAGCTGTTGCACGCACAATCCGGGATTGAAATTTCGTGCAAATACGGCACATTGCACTTAAGAATCGAACACCTGCGCAAGTGAAACATGCCGACCATCAATCACAACCTTGCCCACATTTTCGAAGTTAACCGTTATCCGTTCGCCAATGTTCGATTGCACCTGCCCAAGCCCCCAGTCAGGACGGTCCGGATGGCGCACAATCATGCCGGGCTCCAGCATCGAGTTCAACGTTTTATTGCCACCTGAAGGACCCATATTATGCCTGACAACCCTGATCTTGTAGCTTTGCTTGGCGCGCGCATCTGCCATGATCTTATCAGCCCGATTGGCGCGATCAGCAATGGGGTTGAACTGTTGATGATGGATGGCGGCACCATGGGGCCAGAGATTGCCCTGATCGCCGAAAGCGTGGCCAACGCCAATGCCCGGATCCGGTTTTTCCGGGTGGCGTTTGGCGCCTCGGGCACAGACCAACGCATCGGGCGCCCCGAAGTGCTGTCGATCTTGTCAGACCTGACGCGCGGCGGTCGGCTGACGATTGATTGGCGCGGGCCTGCCGATTTACCAAGGCGAGAGGTCAAGCTTGCGTTCCTTCTGATCCAATGTCTCGAAACGGCGATGGCGTTTGGCGGCCGCATTACGGTAGATCCGCTCGACGGTCGCTGGGCGCTCACCGGCACCGCCACAAAACTAAGACTTGATGCCGATCTCTGGCAGCATCTGTCAAACCCCGGCATGAAAGTCGATATTACGGCCGCACAGGTGCATTTCGCCTTGGTTCCCGTCGAATTGGCCAAGCAAAACCGCCGCCTTGAGGCAGCGCTGACCCCGACCGAAATTTCATTGGAATTTTAGCACACTCAGGCGCGAATGGTGCCGTTCCCGGTGACCAGATATTTGAAACTGGTCAATTGTTCTGCCCCAACAGGCCCGCGCGCATGCATCTTGCCGGTGGCAATGCCGATTTCCGCCCCCATGCCAAATTCGCCACCATCGGCAAACTGGGTCGAGGCATTGCGCATCAAAATTGCGCTATCGAGCCGCTCAAAGAACCGCGCGGCGGTGGTATCATTTTCGGTCAGTATGCTTTCGGTGTGGTTTGACCCGTATCTGCGAATATGCAAAATCGCTTCGTCCACGCCGTCAACCAATTTGGCCGCAATGATCATATCCAGAAATTCAGCGCCAAAATCCTCAGGCGCGGCCTGCACAGTGCCGGGCACCTTCAACAACTCTCCCTCGGTGCGCACCTGCACGCCCGCCCGCAGCAAATCCTCGATCAGAACCGCGCCATGTTTTGTGTAAAACTGCCAGTCGATCAACAAACACTCCGCCGACCCACACACGCCCGTGCGCCGGGTTTTGGAATTCAACACCACAGCCCGTGCTTTTTCCAGATCGGCGTCACGGTCGGCATAGACATGGCAAATCCCTTCCAGATGCGCAAAAACCGGCACCCGCGCTTCGCGCTGCACCAGCCCGACAAGGCCCTTGCCACCGCGCGGCACGATCACATCAATATAGTCCACCGCCGATAACATCGCCGACACCATGGCCCGGTCGCGCGTCGGCACCAGCTGAATGGCGGCTTGTGGCAGCCCCGCTTGCAACAAGCCTTCGGCCATGCAGGCATGAATGGCAGTTGAAGAGTGAAAACTTTCCGACCCACAGCGCAATATCACCGCATTCCCCGCCTTCAGGCACAGCGCACCTGCATCTGCGGTTACATTCGGGCGGGATTCGTAAATGACGCCGACAACCCCCAATGGCGTGGCAACCCGCTGAATACGCAACCCATTTGGCGGTGTCCAATCCGCCAGCACCCGCCCCACCGGATCTGGCTGTTCTGCGACTATGCGCAAGCCGTCAACAATCCCGCGAAGCCGCGCTTGCGTTAACGTCAAGCGGTCCATCAAGGCAGGTGACAGACCTTTTTCGGCGCCAAAAACCAAATCTTCGGTATTGGCATCCAAAATTACGTCACGACGTGCCCAAACAGCATCCGCGGCACCGATCAGGGCGGCATACTTGCGTTCCGGCGATGTATACGCAAGTTCGTACGCGGCGGCACGTGCTGCTGCACCTATGGTAGCCATCATATCGCTGATTTGCATAGCCATCCCGAAACCCGCTTCTCTTTCGCCAAAATACTCCCGCCGGAGGCACCTACATCGACCCCAAACGATCCACCAACCGACCGATCAGGTCGGAATTTCAAAAATTCCGCGTAAGAATTTTCTCAAAATTCTTTCCCGAATTCTTGAAAGAATTCGCCTTCCCTCAAACCACCATATCATCACGGTGAATTAACGCCGCCCGACCTGCATAGCCCAAAATCGCCTCGATCTCACCCGACCGATGCCCGGCAATCGCGCTTGCCTCAACCACCGTATAGCGCACCAACCCCTTGCCCAAAATCTCGCCTGCCGGCCCCACAATCGACACCGGATCGCCGCGGCCAAAATTGCCCGATGCAGACACAACCCCGGCTGGCAGCAACGATTTACCCTGTCCCAGCGCCCGCACAGCCCCGGCATCCAGCCGCACTTCGCCACGCGTCTTCATCGCATTAATCCAGCGTTTGCGCGCTGCCTGCGGATCGCCTTGCGCCACAAACCACGTCCGGCTTGCACCATTGGCAAGTGCAGACAAAGGCCGCAGGACAGAGCCTTCCATGATCGCCATTGCGCAGCCGCCCGCCACGGCGGTCTTTGCGGCAAGAATTTTTGTCTTCATGCCGCCCTTTGACATGGCCGATATCGGATCACCTGCCATAGCCTCAATCGCGGGGGTAATTGCCTGCACCAGATCAAACCGCTGTGCCGACGCGTCTTCCTTCGGATTGGCCGAATAGAATCCATCCACATCCGACAGCAAAATCAGTTGATCCGCCCCAACCGTCACTGCGATTTGCGCGGCAAGCCGGTCATTATCGCCAAATCTGATCTCATCGGTGGCGACTGTATCGTTTTCATTAACAATTGGCACCACGCCAAGGCCCAGCAAAGTTTCCATTGTGGCGCGCGAATTCAGATAGCGCCGCCGATCCGTGGTATCTTCAAGCGTCACCAAAACTTGGCCGGTGATGATGCCGTGCGGCGCCAGCACCGCTTCATAAGCCTGCGCCAACCTGATTTGGCCAACTGCCGCTGCTGCCTGACTTTGCTCCAGTGGCAAAGGACCATCCGGCAGGCCCAACACCTTACGGCCCAGGGCTATGGATCCGGAGGATACAATGACGACATCCGCGCCCCGACCGCGCGCCTCGGCGACATCTTCGGCAAGTGCACGCAACCAATCCAGTTTCAGGCCGGTAGTTTGATCAACCAACAGCGCCGAGCCGATTTTCACGACCAACCGTTTTGCAACCCGCACATCGGGGGCCGCCAATGGCGCTATGGCTGCCATGGCGTGTCATCCACGACAGGGGCCTCAAACTTGATCTGCGCATACAGCACGCGCAGCACGTCCGTCAAACCCATGCCAGCCACGCCCGAGATCACATGCACCGGCCCACCCGACGCTTTTTCCAGTGCTTTGCGGCGCGTCGTGATGGTTTTTGCATCCAGTGCGTCGCATTTGTTCAAAGCCACAACACGGGCCTTATCACCCAATTCTTCGGCATAAGCCTCAAGTTCCGTAACAATCGTGCGGTAATCCTTGGTGATGGTGGACGATGTGCCATCCACCAGATGCAAAAGCACCTTGCAGCGCTCCACATGCGCCAGAAACTGCATCCCCAAACCGCGCCCCTCGGATGCGCCTTCAATAAGCCCCGGAATATCGGCCATCACGAATTCCGCGCCGTCGACACCAACCACGCCAAGGTTCGGCACAAGTGTTGTAAACGGATAATCGGCAATCTTGGGACGCGCGTTCGATACGGCCGCCAGAAACGTCGATTTTCCGGCATTGGGCAGCCCCACCAACCCCGCATCGGCAATCAGCTTGAGGCGCAGCCATATGGTACGCTCGACACCCTCCTGCCCCGGATTTGCGCGCGTTGGCGACCGGTTGGTCGATGATTTGAACGCAAGATTGCCCCAGCCGCCGTTACCGCCGCGCGCCAATTGCACGCGCTGGCCCACGGTCACAAGATCGGCGATCACGGTTTCCTCGTCTTCATCCAGAATTTCGGTGCCCAGCGGCACGCGCAAGATCACGTCCTCTGACGTTTTCCCGGTGCGCTGGGCACCCATGCCAGGCTGGCCCGATTTGGCAAAGAAATGCTGTTGATAGCGAAAATCAATCAGCGTGTTCAGCCCTTCAACGGCCTCGGCATAAACGGACCCGCCACCGCCGCCATCCCCGCCATCGGGACCGCCAAATTCTATGAATTTCTCGCGCCGGAACGACACGCAGCCCGCCCCACCGCCGCCCGAGCGGATATAAACTTTGCTAAGATCAAGGAATTTCATGTGCGGCAGCTTTCAAACGGATGTGGTCAGCCGATACAGGAAGCAGCGCCCCGGCTCAAGCGGTGCTGGTCGTCTGGCGCTAAACGCGGGAAAGCAACAAGATTAGCCTGCCCTGTTCAGTCCAGCTTCAGCGTGTAGGTCCAGGTCGGCACCCGCGCATTGCGCGCCACAGAAAACGATTCCGCATCACCCAGATACTTGAAACCGGCATTGGTCAGCACCTGCCCCGAACGTGGGTTGTCTTGAAACACTTCGGCAAAGACGGTGCGGTTCTTTTGCGGGTTGGCCGCCACCAGACCGCGCACAGCTTCGGACGCAAAGCCCAGATGCCAAAACGCAGGGGCAACCCAATAGCCAACTTCCGATTGCCCCCTGTCCATCCGCTTCAGCGAGATGACACCCATCACTTCTGCCAAGCCCGATGCGGTGCCATCCATGACCCAGATATCCTCGTCCACGCCGTGCACCATGGCACGCGCAACAAATGCCTCGGCAGCGCCGGGCGGCAAAGGGTGCGGGATCGACTGCGTGCCTTCGGCCACGCGTGCGTCACCGGCATACATGGCAAAAAGCCCGGTATCTGACAGCCGCGCCGGGCGCAGCACCAGCCGGCCGGCGGCAATCTGGCCGTCAAGGATCGTAGCAGGCACATGCAGGGTCATGGCGGTCTCACTCAATTCGCGGTCCTGATGTGCGATTGACACATCGGGGTGGCATTTCTTTGGTTTAGCTGCGTCACCGAAATGGCGATGCAGCAGCCTGTCTTCAACCTTGGTGCAAATCGATCCGGCCCTAAAAGCGAAAGGACCGGCCGCTCGGCCGATCCCTTTGTTACATGTTGAATGTAACGGTTCGGCTTATTCAGCGGCTTTCAGGGCTGGCAGGACGGAAATAAAGGTGCGCCCCTTCATCCCTTTCTTGAAGGTTACATGCCCTTCAACCTTGGCAAAAATCGTATGGTCGGTGCCCATGCCCACGCCATCACCCGGAAACCATGTGGTGCCGCGCTGGCGCACGATGATGTTGCCTGGAATGGCCGCTTGGCCGCCGAACAGTTTCACGCCCAGTCGCCGTCCAGCCGAGTCGCGGCCGTTGCGGGATGAACCGCCTGCTTTTTTGTGTGCCATGGGGGATTACTCCTTTGCAGCAGCGGCTTTGGCAGCGCGCTTTGGTTTTGCAGGGGCTTCCACGGCTACGGAGGCCGCGGTGGTGTTGTGGGCCGCGCGGCGCGCAATCTGCGTGCCAACAGCTTCGGTCACGCCAGTTTTGGCGGCACCATCGGCCAGCACTTCGGTCACCCGCACCAGCGTCAGGTGCTGGCGGTGGCCCTTGGTGCGCTGCGACGAATGCTTCCGGCGGCGCTTGACGTAGTGGATGACCTTTTCACCCTTGATCTGTTCGATCACTTCGGCTTGCACCGCAGCACCTGCCACAAAGGGCGCGCCGATGGTTACGGTCTCGCCGCCAACCATCAAAATTTCATTGAACTGGATTTTGTCTCCAGCAACGCAAGCCAGCTTTTCCAAACGCAAAACGTCACCCGCCTGCACTTTGTATTGCTTGCCGCCTGTCTTCAGGACCGCGTACATCGTCTTTCCTTTTCATGCTCCGCATCCTGTGGCCCCTGATTTGCAGGTGTTCCGGGTTTCCCCGCCTCGGACAACGCGCCCTTTTGGGCGGTATTCAAATTGACAAGACGGGATTCGCATCCCGCCAAGATGCGCACTTATGAGGGAGCGGGGATTGCCTGTCAAGACGACTACTGACTGATCACGCGGCTCGTCATCGCCAATTTCATACACGCATTATTTTGTGGCTTGCGGTTTTACTTAGATGCGCTGCCTGCCCGCGCAAAGAAGCAGCCCCTAACCAGAAACCAAGCGCGCCTTGTGCCAGTCTTTGTGCCAGTCTTTGTGCCAGTCTTTATTATTTTGCTTGCTGTCGCGACAGCCACATTCGCATAAGTCGCCGCGCCGGGCAGATTGACCGGCGAGCCTCATATCGGCGCATCTAGCACTTTGGCAAGGCAGCTGTGGCGGCTAAACGCGGGTCGCGCGGGCCTTTAAATATCTTCGCCGTGCATCTGCTTGGCGGCAGCACGCCCAAGTCTGTCGGATATATCGACAAACAGCACATTAAACGCCGCAAACACTGCCGCATTTAGAACTTTGCCTTCGTCCAGTTTGGAAAATGCCAGATAAGCCTGCATGTCATCATCCGACAGCGGCTGATAGGCCACCGCCAGATACGGATATATCCAGGTTTCTGTCTCGCCCCGTATTGCTGATTCCTGCGACCAGACGTTTTGCAACATCTGATCCTCTGTCATACCGCCATCGAAGCCCCCGGAGGCCGCCATACCCTTAAAGAATGCCAGATTTGCATTCAACGCCCCCGCGACATTCATCTCGATCAGATCATTGGTTTCGACAAATTTACGGATCAGGTTCATCCGAGGGTCATCCTTGGCAGTCAGGTCTTCAACATGCACTTTCGCCGCGGCTTCAGCATCAGGGTCCAGCAAAGTCCGGCGCGCCTCGATCTCAAGGGACAAGATGCGCTGGCCCCGGTCCGACCCAAAGAAATCTTCAACAACTTCCAGCATCGCCGGATCAGCAGCAGCAAGTTCCGCAACCAGCGCCTTGTCAAAAAGCCCTTTCATGGCGGTTTCATCATAGATGCCGTCCACGATCGCCTTCCAGGCGACGCCACCCTTGCCGGGAAACATCTCGTCTTCAAGGGTCTTGCCGTAATCAGCCCCCTCGGCCCGCATCACCGACAAGACGCCCCCGATCTGCAAGGTTGACGACAACTGCAACACCCGCGTCGTAGCGACCGAGGGCACGATCGCCTCTACCCGCAGAACCGCGTCCCCGAACGCATGTTGAACCGGCCTTTCAGCAAAGGCAGGCCCGGCCCCAAACCCAATAAGAAAAATGCCAAAGACAGCGCGCAAAGTCATGAAGACCACTTTCAAACACCGAAGTTACCGTAACCTATCGCCGCGGATGCGCGTTGCCAAGTCACGCCAAGCCACGCTTTGGTGAACGGGCCTTGCCGCCCGCAGAATCTGACGTCGCATCGCACCCGGATTTCAGGGTTGCAAGCCCCGTCTGACCCAGCTAAATCCCCGCCACGATCCCTACCGCGGAGAGGTGGCAGAGTGGTCGAATGCGGCGGTCTCGAAAACCGTTGTCGGTTTGCGCCGACCCAGGGTTCGAATCCCTGTCTCTCCG
>JAYSPY010000099.1:0-37357 GCA_043721855.1 Pseudorhodobacter sp. | reverse complement strand
GCAGCGGGTATCGTGTTGAAATCGCAAGGGACTGAGGCAGTGATCGTGACGGGTGCAGACAGCGGGTCGCTTGACCCAACGCGTCTGACCATTGGCTTTGGTGCCCAAGGCACCCATTCGGCGGCGCTGACCTATGTGGCCGGCTCAGTGGCAAATGGCACCAGCGGGGCCGACATTATCCTTGGCGGATCGGGCATCGACAGCGTCAGTGCCGGTGACGGCAACGATACAATTTATGGGGGAGCCGGGGCTGACATCTTGTTGGGCGGCCGCGGCATTGATCAGTTCAAAGATATTGGCGGCGGCGACCAGGTCGACGGCGGTGAAGGGACCGACACTGCCCGACTGACGGGGCAGAGCAGCGGATACAGCTTCACCACGGTGAACGGCCTCACCACTTTGACAGATATTGATGCGACAAATGGCAATACAGGCACAGCGACGCTGCGCAATCTTGAAACGCTTGTGTTTGATGATCGGTCTGTGACGCTGGACACGATGACTTTCCCGGTCATCACAGTGACACTGACAAACGCAGCGGATATCTATGTAGCACCTGCAAATGACTATTACATCGTCAACGGACTTGGTGGGAGCGACAGTATCACCACCGGTAACGGTAACGACACGATCAATGGCGGGCTTGGCAACGACACGCTTGTTGGCGGTGGCGGTAATGACGTGTTCCTTGTTGATGCCAATGCGGGCTCTGATCGCTTCGACGGCGGGGCGGGGTACGACATTGTCCGTGCGAACGCGGCGAACGTAACCATAGGCTTTACCGCCACGACGTTTTCTGGCATTGAAGAGCTATCTGCTGGCGGATTTGCTGGTTTGCGTGTGCTTGGGTCGGAGGCTGCAGACACTATCAATCTGTCTGGGCTGATCCTTACCGGCGTCACTGAGATAAACGGTGGGCTTGGGAACGATACGATAACCGGCTCGTCCGCTGCCGATACTATCAACGGCGCGTCGGGAAATGATGTTTTGAACGGTGGGGCCGGAAACGACATTTTCCTTGTCGATGCCGCGTCAGGTGCCGACCTTTTCGATGGTGGGGCCGACTATGATATCGTTCGGGCAACCGCAGCGAATGTGACAATCGGTTATACCGCGCTGACATTTGCCGGGATTGAAGAGCTGTCTTCAGGCGGCTTTGCTGGTTTCCGGTTGGCCGGAACCACGTCTGCAGACACCATCAACTTGTCAGGCATGGTCCTAAACGGCCTTAGCGCCATTGATGCTGGCTTTGGCAATGACACCGTCACAGGCGCATCCAGCGCCGATACCATCATAGGCGGATCAGGCAATGATGCCCTGAACGGCGGAGCGGGTGACGATGTGTTCCTTGTGAGCACAAGCGCCGGCACAGACAGCTTCGATGGCGGGGCAGACTATGATATCGTACGGGCCACTGCGGCGAACGTGACAATCTCGGTCAATGCAACGACGTTTGCTGGTGTCGAAGAGGTATCATCCGGCGGATTTTCCGGCCTGCGTTTAAGCGGAAGCTCCGCTGCGGATATTATCAATTTGTCCACCCTGATCTTGACGGGGGTCACCCAGATCTCAGGCGGTTCAGGAAACGACAATATCACGGGATCCGCTGGCAATGACACGATTTTGGGGAATGCCGGGGCCGACAATCTGACAGGCAGCGGCGGCCAAGACAATTTTGTGTTTATCGCCGCAAGCGAAAGCCGCCGCACGACGATCGATACAATCACTGACTTTGTCCAAGGCACTGATATCATTGATCTGTCCGGTATCGACGCAAACATTTCAACTCTTCTCACCAATGATGCTTTCGACTTTATTGGCAGCGGCCCGTTCGCGGGCACACCCGGATCGCTGAGGTTTGACACAACTTCAATCGCTGGCGTGACGCGGATTTTGGGACACGTAGACAGCAACTCCAGTGTCGATTTCGAAGTGCGATTGCTTGGCACCTATAACCTGACCAGCACTGACTTCATTCTGTAGCAAATTCCGGTTGCGCCATCGTCAATGGTGGCGCAACGAGCCTTCAATTCTTGCTGAACACCAAGGCAGCCTGCCCACGGGCGAACCGCCCAGACCCACCAAGCCAAGATAGCCGCACTACCCCTCGAAAGGTGCATCATCCCTTCGTGTTATTGCAGACAAGTTTCACAGAATATATCATTTTAATCAATTGGTTGAATTTTTTTATGGTTGGGCGGGGCATGCCGATTTCAGATGACAGCGCTGCTGCAAGACAAAATACTGCGCGTGCTTTTGGGCGCGCGCACAAGACAATTTTGACTGCTGTTTTTGGAAATGCAGAAGGGCTTGCCCTGTCGAATTATCTCAGGACGGTGATAGATCAGCCGGTACGATTGACGTTTATCATCCGCGCCCGGTTGTTGCGCGAAATTGACTGTATGCGCTTGGTCGCAGGCCGATACGATCTTTCGTCACCCCCCCCGAGCCGGCGTGAATTGGCCATGGGCGCCATCCCGGCAGGCGGGGTGACCTTGACCGCGGTGGATGTGTTTCACCGTGCAGTCAGATCGGGCAAGTTCGCGCGCATCTGCGCTGGGGGGGCTCGGACATGAGGCGCAAGATACTTGCCACTGGCGGCGCAGGCTACATCGGCTCACATGTGACACTCGCGCTGTTGGAAGCTGGCTATGATGTGGTCATTCTGGATAATTTTGAAAATTCCGAACGGTCCGTCGTGGACCGGATAGATGACCTGTCCCAGCAGAGCGTCACTTTGGTGCAGGGCGACCTTCGCAATCGTGCCACGTTGGACGACATATTTCGGCACCACCGTATTGATGCGGTCATTCATTTGGCGGGTAAAAAGGCGGTTGGTGAATCGCTTGGCAACCCGCTGCTATATTTTCAGGACAACGTCGCGGGTGCTGTCACATTGTTGCAAGCGATGCAGGCTGCCCGTGTGAACCGACTGGTCTTTTCATCCTCCGCCACGGTTTACGGCGTGCCCGAACGGCTTCCGGTCGACGAGACGTGCAGGACAGGCGTCACAAATCCCTACGGTCGCAGCAAGCTGATGATCGAAGAAATACTTGATGATTGCGTGGCAGCCAATCCCGACCTGACTGTCATTTCATTGCGATACTTTAACCCGGTAGGTGCGCATTGCAGCCATCTCATTGGCGAAAACCCACAAGGTATCCCCAGCAATCTGCTGCCTTATGTGGCACAGACGGCACTGGGTCAGCGACCATTTGTGCAGGTCTTTGGTGCTGATTACGACACCCCTGATGGCACTGGGCTGCGCGACTATATTCATGTGGTCGATCTTGCAGCGGGGCATCTTGCTGCCATCAACTTCATTCTGACCGCCGTGCAGACCTGCAACAGCCACAGGCGGATTAATCTTGGAACCGGCAAGGGGCATACCGTGCTGGAGGTGATCGCCGCTTTTTCGCGTGCCTGCGGGTTCGAGGTGCCATACCGGGTGGTACCACGTCGGCCGGGCGACACTGGGGCATCAATCGCTGATGCAGGTTTGGCGCGCAAATTATTGGGGTGGCAGGCGGAACTTGGGCTTGATCAAATGTGTGCAGACCAATGGGCTTTTGTATCAAAAGCGGTGCAGCAAAGACAGCCGGTACGGGTGTATTACCAGAACAGTCCAACCCCGAATGTCAATTTGCGACAAAAGAAATTACCCGAACTGTGGACGTCGTGAACCTGGGGGGAATGCAGGTGCGGGATGGGCTGGCCTACCCTAAGCCTGACCTCTTTTCATGACCGATCTGCAGCCTTGCGATCCTCAGGTAGCGTCCATGCGAAGGCGTGACGCAGTGCTTGGACTGCTTGCATTTCAGGTCAGACGGAGTACCGCAGCGTTCGGCCAGTTGTTTTTGGCTTTTGCCGGAAATCGGGCTTTTGCCAATGGGGTCGACCCAAAGCCTTGCGAGCCGCCTGCAGTCGCGGGGGTGCCATGGGCCCGGCAGCGGCGCGCAAGGGTCAATCACGCGCTGCAAGCTGGCTTTGGCGTCCAATACTGGGGCAAGACATTTGCCGCCAAGGATCTTGCCGCAGCACCGCATGGGCTGTTCATCATCGAGACCGCAAAGATCGGTGCCAATACCGCAGACACAAGCCGCGAGGTGTTCTTCACCCCGGACGAGGTCCGACAGATCGGGCACAACGGCCAGCGACCGGTGCTTGGATATCTGAATTTGGGCAAGATCGAACGCTACCGCGATTACTGGATTGATGCCAATATCCGGGCAGACGGACAGGGTATGATCACAGAAGATGATGCGCCATGGATTGGCCCCGACATTGGCCCGGATGGGACGCTGGCCCGCTTTTGGACGCCGGAATGGGAGGCCATTTTGGCGGACCGGGTTGATGGCCTGATGCGACAGGGGATAGATGGTCTGTTTCTGGACGACGTGCTTCAATATTATGCCTACTACCGCGCCGTGGCTGACCGCCATCCGGGGTTTGCAAAGGCAGGCGGCCCGGTGTCTGCCGCCGATTTTGCCCGCGCGATGATGACCTTGGTCGTCCGGATTGCCAGCCGCGCGCGCCAAATCGATTGCGGGGCGTTGATTGTGGTGAACAATGGCGTCTTTATCGGGCGGGATGCGGGACAAGACCTGCCCCATTCGCCGCTGCCAGCAACCTTTGCCCGGTACCGTTCGGCAATTGATGGGATTTTGATAGAAAGCGTCTTTGCGGCGGGGGGCGATGACCCTGCCATCCGGGTTTTGCATGAAGAATTTGCATCCCAAGGCGTACCCGTCCTGACCGTGGATTTCGCCGACACTGCAACGATGCCACTTGCCGAGTTCAGGGCCAGGACCGCGCAACGCGCGATCAGCGAAGGCTTTGCGCCCTATATAGCCGATGATGCGGCATTTAACCGACTGTATCCACCAATTCTTGTCAATCAGGCTGATCTGGCTGTCCCATGAATGCCGCTTGCAACACCGATCTTGCCCGGCTTTCAGGAGGGGCATCGGCAAGCAGCATCTGGTAGGCAGGTGATCCCCTGAGCGATTTTGCAACATTAGCCCAAATCTGCCAATCCCAATCAGTAAGATCGCGCTTGCTGGCACCGATCAGATAGGCCGCAGCATCCAGCTGGTTGCCATGGCTCGCGGCCCAGGCAGCACCCACAAGGGGTGCGTTCTTCAGAACATCTTGCCGCAAATAGCCCGCCAGCGGATTCAAGGATTGCACACCCTGATACCGTAAGAATTGCAGTAGCACCGCAGACAGCTGATCAGTCGCCAGCGCGGCAGGCGGTGTTTTTGAAAGGGCCATGCGCAGCCCGGCCAGATTTCCCGTGCGCGCCGCAATATCGACCAGGGTTGGCCAAGCCTCGTCCGGGATCGTGCGCGCGCCTTCAATGAATGCCTTTTGAAACTCCAACGCGCGGCCCTGATGGCCACCATCCAAAAACACCAAGATCAGTTGATAAGATGTCGTAGGCGCAACCTGCAGCGCAGACAGCGCCAATGCCATGGCCCCGTCCAGCGCACCCCAGTTGACGAAGGCTGGGATGGCGGTTTGCAAGATGTGCTGATCTCGACCCGAGGCATCGAACCAGTGCAACGCCAGCATCTGCGCCTCTGCCAGGCGGCCGCTTTCCAACAAAAAATTCACGACACGCTGTTTGGCCGTATCGGCGTCCGGCCCGTCACCATCGGCCCGATTTCGATACAGCATTTCAAGCTGTGCAAACTGGCGGTTCTGCCGCAACAAATCAGCCAGTCGCGCGGCCTCATGTGATGTCAGATCTTCGCCCGCAACCGAAAGCAAAAGCAGGCGCTCTTGCGCAGGCATCCGGTAGGCACGATAAGCAAGGCCAAGACGTTGCCGCAGTTGCGACGACGGAGCAAGCGCATAGGCTGCGGCAATGTGATCTGTTTCAGCGTCTGGATTGGCCGAATGCCGGCTGGCATCTGCAAGCATCATCTCTATCTCGGGCGAATCCTGCCCTTTGGACTGAATTCGCCTGAGCACGTTTTGAGCCACTTGAAATTCACCCGCATCACGCGCCAACGCCGCATGGGTCAACGCAAGATTTCGATCAAAATCGATGTCAGCGGCGGCATCAAGACGCTGCAAAGCGACCGCAGGTTCCAGCATCGCGATCTCGCCTTCCAGCTGCAGGCTTGGCTTTGGATGCAGGGCCAGCAGCGCAAGGCCAGCAAAGCTGCAAAGCATCAGGGCAACCAGCGCCGGGTGATCTATGCGCATGGCGTCAACCTGCACAACGTTGGCGAAGCGTGACAGTCTCGAGACTGCCGTGACGCGTCGGCACAAGAACCACAGCATAGCCCAAGGCATCTGCCGCCACCTGCGTGTCAGAAATCACGCTTCCGGCTTCGTGCAGCCTGCCCGCCTTGACGGACACAAGATAGCGCGCGCCGGCATCACCGTAGATGCCAATCGCGCCCTGTCCCCAGCCCGTCACCTCAAACCTGGACAGGCAAGGTGATGTGGTCGCAGAAACCATTTCAAGATTGCTGTCAGATATCCCGATCCGTCCCGTTGGCACCATCATTCCCGACGGCATGCCGGATGGCGCCAGCGCAATCAAAGGCGCGATGTCATCGGGATCAAGTGCCACATAAAGTGAGCCATTGATCCTGCGCGCGCCCAACACGCCGTCACTTTCGGCCATGTTCAAAGATAGCGCCTGTGCATGATCAAAGCGGATGGTTTGAAGGCTACCTCTGTTTCTGACACGCCATTTCAGGGCGCTCTCGGGTTGGAAACGCACGGTATAAAAACCCTCGACGATCCCGACATAACGCGACGCAAAGATCGGAATGGTTTTGGCCGAAACCGCCATGAGTTTGAGCCGTTCGATAACACTGCGGGTGACGAACTGGTTGGCCGATCCAGCGGAATACGCCAACTGAAACGGTTTCAGACGCATCGGATGGTCACTTCGCATGATCTGCCCGCCAAGTCCTTGCAGCGCATGGTTATCCTGTGACGGATACCCCAGATCGCCCAGATCGCCGGGTTGCGCATGATAGATCTGCAGCTGCGGCCCATCCGACAAGGCGAAAGACGACAGCCCCGATACGGAATAATAACCACCAAGTGCGGTAGCCCCACCGCCAAGCGCCGGTGATCCGGCCCCGGCTATTGCTGCGCGCGCGTCTTGATCAGGTTTGCCATCGCCAGACCACATGAACAGCGGATTATAAGACTGTCCGTTTGCGATCAGCGATCGCACAGCGGCTACCGCGTCAACCGTTTCTGCGCTTAGCGCAAACGCATCCTGCCCGTACTGGCGCGTTTCATCAGAAAGCTGTGCTTCAGGGGGCGCATCAGGGTCGGCGAAAGCTTCGCGCAGATTGCGGCCAAGGACGGCAAAAGGCCGATTGGATTGGTCGAAAGCGACACTGCCGCCATCGGGGTCGGTCGCGGATGTGGCAGGCAGTGACTGCGAAATGCCAAACCAGCGCCGCACAAGGTTTCGGCCCGACGTCGCAACGGCCGTCTGTGGCAGATCAAAGATACGTCTTGCCAAGCGCAGCCCGCTCTCGGCAGGTTTGCCGCCGATGGCTTGATCAAGATCACCCGTCACCACAGCAACCGTGACGGGAAGATCGGGAAATGGCTTAATCAATGACGCCAGCAGGTTTTCGGACCCAAGATGCGGCTCTTCGTCAAAGTTGCGCGCCGGTGCCGGGGCAAGCCAGCCTTCGGGGCCAACTGTTTCAAAATAAATCCGCCTGCCGTTCAACGTCGTCACATCAGCAATCGGAAACTGCCGGTTGCGCGACAGGGCGCGTCCAAGGATCGTGAAGGGATCCATGATCCAGAAATCGACCCCCGCCCGGATGTCAGCCGCCAATGTGGCACTTTGGTGCACATAGGCATTTGGGTGGTGCAACACGACCAGGTCAATACGATCCCCAGCTGATATTCCTGCCGGAACCACCGTCAAGGCGGCATCAGCGGGTGCTTGCGCCCTAAGCGCTGCATAGCGACCCGGCTGGAACACGAAATCAGTCTCGTAAGCCAGCAGCTTTGGGTCGAATGTATCTACTTTGGTGAAGTCACCCAACAGTGTCGATTTTTCAATCAAGCCAAGGCCAATGCGGCCTAGATACGCCTTTTCGTCAGCATCCGGTTTGCGATCAGCCGACAGGCCAGTCTGACCCAACACAACAAAACTGAAACTGTCCGGGCAATCCGACCCCGTGGCGACAGCCCATTTGGCAAATGCTTCCGGGTCTGGCAACGGCACGTCAAACCAGGACACCACACCAGCAATCTCGGGGTCATCAACATCTGGCAGATCCGACCGTGAAATATCCAAATATCGCATAACATACCCCAAATGGTTTAGGGGAAGTTCGATAAAACGATGCAGCCGCGTCTGAGCCGGGGTCAATTCCCGCCGCCCATCATAAAGCCCAAGCACGACCCTTGGTTCAAACGCCGGCGCTACACCGTCGCAACCCGCGGCAAAGGCCAACCCCGGCCACATTGCAACCCACATCGCGCCCCACGTCGCATAGGCAAATAAATATAACAAAAACAGAAATTTATGGCTATTCATTCCAGTGTCCAGATAGTGTTTAATCGTTCCGATGCCATGCGCAAGCCGAAGGGCAAAGGACTTTCCTGCTTGGATATCACCACGGTTTATCGCACAGTCAAAGCCACCCAGGCCATCCGGATGGATTTAGACCTTTTGGTGTAATGTCTGCAAAGTGTCACAGATGCTATTTATCACAAGGTCAGGCCGTGTGGCGTTGTATTTGCGCTGGTTGAAAGTCTGTCGGCATTGGTGCCGGAAAAATTGAAGCATATTGTCGTTTGCATATTTGAAAAGCGCCAGCCCTCGGGAGAACTGCGTTGAGAGTTTTTTACAAGTATGGTTTGTTCCGAGTGGCCGCCTTCGCAGTCGTCGGTATCGTGATCATTGTTTCGACGCAATTGTTGCGCGGGCAAGATCCCGCAGAGGCGACAGACAGGATCAGGCAGCTCCTACGGACGACTGTTTTAGCGTTTGTGCAAGAGCCGGAGATCAGTCTTGTACCTGCCGCATCAGATGCGCAATCAGCCGGCGCGGTTTTACAAGACACACCCTCGTTTAGCGCCACTTCAGGACCGGCCACTGAAGTTTTGACATTTGCCGCCGATCAAACCAACGCACCAAAGTCGGACATTCCCGACCACTGCCAAAAGACAGGTGTGTCGACCGGCGCCGCTGTGATTGGCGACAAGATACAGTTTCGGTTTTTTGCAAAAGTCGGCGTCCCAAAGCTTGATGGCGATGGCTCATCACCGGCGTTGATGGACCGGGTGGCGTTTGAACGCCTTGATCTTTCTGGTATCTACGACGTTGCCGAAGACGGAACCGCAGCCCTGCCATTAATTGGGCGGCTTGCACTTGTCGGGCGAACATTAGCCTGTGCGGAAGCATTGGTTGCAAGCGCAGTTGCCGCGCAAGACACGTCGGTCAGCGCTGTGACCGCAGCATTTTCGTCCCGCCTGCCGGTTACAGTCAGCGGCGCGGTAAGCGCCCCCGGTTCTTATGCGCACACCCCGTCCATGACTGTAAACAGGCTGCTTAATCTTGCTGGAGCCAGCTTTACCGAAGGCCCGATCACCCCGCAGGAATTTGAAGGTTTTGTCGCGCAGCGGGATGAAATTTTGCATCGCCAAATTCTTGCAATGCTGGAGCTGGGCCGTTTGATGGCCAACGTCGCGGGTGCGGACAGCATCGACATCAGTGGTGGTGTTGGTGCAAAAATTTCCGCATCGGTCGCCGCGTCTGTTATCGACGCCGAAAATCTGGCGTTACGGCTGGATAAATCTGTCAGCCAAATGACCGACAAAAGAAACGCGGTTGCCATCGCGGGTCTGAAGCAAAAACTGGAAGACACAGGTAACCAACTTGTACTGATCGATACACAAGTAGCAACCTTGCAGTCGCGGCATGACGAAATGACCACATTCAAAACGAGGGGGCTGATCCAGGGGTCGCAACTTGATCTGGTGCTGTCGAACCTGATGGAATTGCGGCGCATCAAGATGCAACTTGTCACCGAGCAAAGCAATCTGGCGTCACAGATCAAGCTGGCCGAAGAAGATGCCCGGTTGACAGTCCAGCAGCGGCAGCAAGAGCTGTCACGCCGGGCAGCCACGGTTTCCGGCGAGATTGACCTGTTTGAACTGCAGATCGCCGCAATCGAGGTGCGGCTGGCAAGGCATGGCATCGGCTCGGCAGGTGCGAACCTTGCGCTGCCGCTTGTCGTGTCGGTGCAGCGCAACACGGTGGCTGGCCCCACCCAGTTCGAGGCCGCGCTGGACACGCCCGTTCTTCCCGGCGACATGCTGTCGGTTTCGCTGACAGCAAGCGTGACTGCAAAGCAGGTCACAGCAGCCAATAACAACGCTGGCGAGGGCGATGCGCTGGTGCCGGAACTTTTGCAAAAATGAGTTTCCCAAAATGACCGAAAGCAACCCAAATGCGCAGTTCGGCTATCCGACGAAGGTCGATGTCCTGGAATTTCTGCGCACGGTTTTGGGCAATGTTATCCTTCTTTTGCTTTTCGTGGGCGCAGAGCATCTTTTCTTTGGGGCGGGTTTCTATTCGTCGCTGATCCAGCACCCGTTTTGGATCGTCGTCTTGATTGCCGCTGTTCACGACGGACTGTTCGTTGGCATTCTGGTGGCCATTGCAGCCACAGTCTTGATGGATTGGCCAGCGCGGCCGGCCGAAGCTGATATCACAGCACATTACATTCAAGTCGCCATCTTGCCGTTGCAATGGCTGTTGGCAACGCTGTGTATCGGCTTGTTTCGTCAGGCCGAACTTCGCCAGGCCAGAGTAGCCGCAGCCGAGATGGCACGGCTTCGTCAGGTCAACGAGGTTCTCGCCTCTGACATCACAAAGATCGAGGCGGAAATGAACCGCACCCAGCTTGCCTCTCTGCTGCGCGACAGCCCCGACGACATGGATGACAATCTTGTCAGTCGCATCCTGGCACTTCAGGCGGCTGGCCCGTCAAACTTGGCGCGCACGTTCGGTTCAGTTGCCGAATTGTGCACATCACTGCCTGTCTGCGTTTTGATCCGGAATATCGAAGGCGAATTTGATCCCTTAGGCGCCGACCATCCCAGCATATCCCCCTACCGCGAGCCACGCCTTACCAGCGAACTGGTGCTGAAATTACGCACTATGCCACAGATCATCATCCCAAGGACCGCCCTGCTAAAAGGCGGGGCTGCCTACAAATTCACTGTACTTGTGGGCGTCAGGTCACCCAATCACCGAACCCTTTACGGCGCGGTGGCTTTGCTTGCTGTCGATAAAAAGGCCGCCGAAGACGCGGTCGGAAGTGCGCGGTTTCTGGCCAGCCAGCTTGTGCCAGTCCTCGCGCGGACCCGTGCGCCAACGATAGCGGTCGCGTCCGACGATGGTTCGCGGCACAACCGCATAAGGAAACTGTTCGGTGGATAGCAAAACGCGGGTGCCAAAGGCTGACGAAGGTCATGCAGCGTCAGGCACAGGTTCGTGCGTGCTTCTGTTCAACACCATGATAGCGGTTGATGCCGCTTTGCTTTCACTTTGGTTGGCAGACCGGCTTTCCACTTGGCATATGTTTGTCATGCATATGATAGGTGCGGTGCTTTTGCTGGGGGTTGTCGCACTTCTGGATCGAAAGTCGATTTTGGGCGCCGTGATTGAGGCAAGCCTGTGCATCCTTGCAGGTCCGCTGGGCACGATTGTCTTGCAGCTGACACGGCTGGGTCAGGGCCAGGTTGCGACCAATCCTGACCATCTGGACGCGCTGAGCGATCTGCAAAACGAATCGTCAAAGCCTGTTTCCCCCTCTGACGCAATCCACGCGATGCATGTGCAGGGTCGCCGGTCGACCCTTCGACAAGATGACAGCCAATCCTATGCCGACATGCTGCGCAATGGCGATCTGCTGCGCCATAACGAGGTGATCGGCGCAATTTCCCGTAACTATGAGCCCGAGATGTATCCGGCCCTCTCGATGGCATTGGGGTCAAGCAGCCCTGCGCTAAAGGTGCAGGCTGCCGCGGTATTTTCCAAGCTACGCCGCACGCTGGGCGAGGAAGCGAATGAACTTCTGCAAACCGACCAAACCCAACTGATGCCGGATGAAGCTTTGGAGCATCATCGACGACTGCTGCGCGTGGCGCAATCGGGCTTTGTAGATGCGGCTAAAATGCAGGCCTTGATAGCGCGTGCAGAGGCGATTGCAGGCATGGGAATGCTGGTCGGTGCCCGGCCACGGCAAACGAAGTTAACAGCACAACCTTCGGGGTATTTTCAGACGGATCTGCGCAAACAAGGGCCACGACTGAAGCGGTATTCGTGCGGAGGTTTGGGTTGAGATCGGAAAAAATCCAGCATGAAGCGACGGATATCTGCATCATTGTGGAAGGCTGTTATCCGTTCGTGGCGGGGGGTGTTGCCTCTTGGCTTGACTGGTTGATGCGCAAACAACCTGACCTGACTTTCGGGGTGGTCGCCCTCATGGCGGATGACCGCCCGCGGGAAAGCAAGTATCCCCCGCCACCAAACCTGAAATTCGTGCAGGTGCTTCCGCTATCGCGCAGGGTCAACAGGGCCGGGCTATGGCAGCCGGTGTTAGATGTTGATGCGTTGGTTGCCAGCTTTCGCAAGGTGCTGGTCAGCGGCGATGTGGCTGCATTTGGCCGTATTGTGCAAACTTTGACTATGCCGGTCAGGCGCACGCCGCTGGAATGGGCAAGCATCCCGCGGCCGATGACCTATGACGAATTGATGGGGTGCAAGGCACTTTGGGATGTGATGATGGGCTGCTATGCCGAGATCTGCCCGAACGCATCGGAGGCAGATTTTTTCTGGGCCTGGCGCAACCTGATTGGCGGGTTGTTTTCAGTTCTGGTCGCACCGCTGCCCAAGGCCGACATTTACCACACCATCTCGACAGGCTATGCCGGTTTGCTGGCGGCGCGCGCCTCTGTCGAATTGGGGAAACCCACAATCTTGACCGAGCATGGCATCTACAGCAACGAGCGCCGGATCGACTTGATCATGGCGGACTGGATTTTTGATACCATTCAGGTTGGCCTGACTGGCAGGGATGATCGCAAGGATATTCGCACATTCTGGATCGACACCTTCGAATCCTATGCGCGGGTTTGCTATGCAAGTTCGTCGCGGGTCACCACGCTATATGGCGAAAACCAGTTTATGCAACGCGCGCTTGGCGCAGCACCGGAACGGTTGCGCGTTATCCCCAACGGGATAGAATTGGAACGGTTCGACGCCATCCCGGACATAGCCCCCCCGCATCCCCCGACTGCCGCATTGATCGGGCGGGTGGTTCCCATCAAGGACATCGAGGCCTTCATCGAAGCTGCAGCCTTGGTCAAACAGGCAATCCCCGATGTCGAGATCCTGATCATCGGTCCGACAGATGAGGACGAGGAATATTTCGCGCTGTGTCAACGCCGGGTCGCAGAGGCCGGGCTGGAGACAACTGTGCAGTTTACCGGAAAGGTGAACATCATTGATGTCCTGCCCCGCATTGATGTGCTGGTGCTGACCAGCATCAGCGAAGCCCAGCCACTGGTCATTCTGGAGGGCGGTGCAGCGCGCATCCCCTGTGTCGCAACCGACGTGGGATCGTGCCGCGAGATTATCGAAGGTGCGCCGGACGAACTTCCCAATCTTGGGTCTGGCGGTCGGGTCGTACCGCCGATGGATAGCAAGGCGATTGGCGCTGCGATCGTGGAACTTCTGCGCGCACCCGACCTGCGCCGGGCTTGTGGCGCCGCCCTGCGCAAACGCGTCGAGCAGCATTATACCTCGCGACTTTCAGCAGAACGGTACCGTGATTTATACCGCGAGCTTGGCAAATGATCGCCCGTCGCGGTCCTGCTCTTGCCCATGAGGACAAACAGGTGACCCAGCCGCGCGGTTGGCGACAGGCACTTGATTGGTCGCTTGATGGCGGGGCTTTGGGGCCGGTGCGACGCTTCGCGGGGGCAACCGTCGTGGCCGTTGGGCCTTGGATCGTTTTTGTTCTGACGCTTGCCATCATCTCGATTACCAGCGCGCCTGTGCTTGGGCGCGCCGGGCTGCAAGACCTGCGACTGACGGTAACCTACGCCTTTTGTTTTGCGCCGATGGCAGCGGGGCCGATAGGCTTGGCGGCGGCGGAATTGGCGCGGCGATCGCGCGAGAACGCGCTTGACCTGCCAGTCTACGACATCACGCGCATCGCCCTTGTTCTGGCGGGCGGCCTGTCGGCCCTGTTGGCGCTGGCGATCAGTCTGATGCTGGGCATCGCACCGATGGGTGCTGCACTCAGCTTTGTTCTGCTGGCGGCTGCGGCTGCAATGCTGTGGGTGTGTTTTGCGGTTCTTTCGGCGCTCAAGCATTTCCGAGCGCTTATTGCGGCGTTTCTTGGCGGCATCTTCCTGTCAATTGCCGGAACTTTTGCGGTGGTGCGGCTGGCGCCATCGATTGACTTGGTGCTGTGGTGTTTCGCGGCGGGCCTGATCTTTTGCATAGCCCAATCGCTGAACCATCTGCGCCAAAGGTTATCTTACACACCTCACACGATCTGGCAGGCGTTTATCTACCTGCGCCACGAAGTCTGGCGCAGGCGCGCGCTGGGTGCCGGGGTGACATTGGCGTTGGTCGGGGTCTGGACTGACAAATGGGCGTTCTGGCTAAGCCCAGACGCCATGCGTTCACCTGCCGGATTTCTGCACTTCAGCCGATATGACAGCGTGATGTTTGTAGCCCATCTTTCGATGGTTCCCACATTCGCCGCCATGCTTATGCTGCGCGAAAACGACCTGTCTGCAGCCTTGCGATCAGTGCAGGGACGAATGCAGACCCACGCAAGCCATAGGGCGGTCCGCCAAGCGATTGCCGCCCTTACTTTGACCGCGCGGACAGGAGGCTTTAAGCTGTTGTTTGTTCAGGCAACAATCGCGGGCCTTCTGGTGCTGGCCGCGCCGTGGATCGCAAAGGGCATGTCATTTGATTTTCAGCAGTTCCTCGTGCTGCGGATCGCCCTCGTTGCGGTCTTTTTGTATTCAATCTCATATGTCGCCAGTCTGTTCATCTTGATGTGCGGCAAAGTGCGCCACTTTTTGTTGATCCAGATTGTTTTTGTCCTCTCGAACCTGGTGTTGAGCATCATTTTCATTCAGCAGGCAGGCTTTACGGCCTATCCGTTATTTCTGTCATCCCTGCTGTCGGCCGTGATCGCCTGGCCGTTGGCGTTCAAAGCGATTTCTGAATACGATTTTCTCTATTTGCTTGGTGAAAACGAATCGCTGTACGAATGATCGCCTGAAGGTTGTAGCCAACATGAAATCCTGAATTGATAGCTGCCTGCTATTTTCTCCTTTAGATTGTGCTATCGCCTTACCGGTTGTAAAAAAAGCCTGCTGCGCTAACCCTATAGTTGTAAAAAACTGCTTTTTCAGATGAATCGGCAGAATTTCGCCTACACCTTAGCTAGAAGTGGTAGCATCCCATCACACAGCTTGCCGGGTTATTTTCTGCAGAAAGAAAGTTGGTATCTTGGAAATTTTCAAGTGTATTTTTAGTAGGTGTTAAATGTTCATATTTGGAAAAACGCTGATCGTTTTAATTGACGCCCAAGATCTTCGAAGGATTGCTTTCACCAACTTGTTTTCATCCCTGCTCTGCGGGAAGAACGTGCTGTTGTTGGACTGCAATTCGGTTGACGCCGTAAAAACGCGCGAAAATTTTCCGATTTCGCTGGAAAATACGGCACCGCTGTTCATCTTGAACGCGGGTGCAGTCGGTCTGTCTGATGCGCGGATTGCAGCGGATATTGCCGATTTGCGCGCTTTGATGCCACGATGCCTTGTCTTGGTCATGCTGGACGCCGGCTGGAACGGCGAAATCGAAGCTGCATTGGCGATGGGCATCAACGGCGTTGTCTGCATGTCGATGCCACCGCAAAATGTCGTTGCTGCCATCGAAATTGCCCTTATGGGTGCCACCTTTTTCCCAAGTGTAAATCCCGCCGGACGAGCGTCAAGCGGCAACATGCCCCCAAAGGGTGATGATCAGGTCGGAAATGCCCCCCCCGATTTGCCCCATTTGGGACAAGCCGCCGCAACCCGTGCTTCGTCGATGGCGGCGATTGACGAAAAGCTTCTGGCGAAAGAGGAAATCTCGCATCCAGGGTCTGACCAGATACCTTTGTCGAGGCGACAAATCGAAGTGTTGAAAACGCTGCAATCCGGCCTGTCCAACAAAGAGATTGCTCGCACACTGGGTCTTTCCGAGGCAACGATAAAAATCCATGTGCGCCACTTGATGCGCAAGTTCGGGGTCGTCAACAGAACTCAGGTTGCTGTTCTTTCGCGGCATGGCGGCAGCTTTGGCCCAGCGACGACCCTACCGCTTGGGAATGTTCCTAGCCTGTGACTTTCGGGGCATGGTGCAAGGGCAAAGCGCTGCTTGAACGTACCATCTGACAGCCGCCACGCCGCGACGGGTTAATTGACACTGCCTTCATGCGCGCCCCCAGTTTGATCGCACGGCTTGAACCACGAGAAAATGCCTATGGCAGCAACACGGTTGATCCGGTTGTCTGACGCGCTTCCAGTGCGCGGTGTGCTTCGGTTGCTTCGTGCAAGGGGCGGGTTTTGGCAGAATCGAGCCGCAATGCACCCGACTGTATCCGGGAAATCAGATCCGCAGACCGCCCCATCAATTCGGACCGGTTCGCAATGTAATCGAACAAAACCGGCCTGTTGGCGGAAAGCGAGCCGTTGGTGGCAAGGTCTTGCACCGAAAACCCGGTTAACATGCCCGAGGATTGGCCAAAACTGACGAACATCCCCCGGGGTGACAGGCACTTGAGCGACCCGCGCCATGTGTCATGGCCAACGGAATCGTAAACTGCCGCAACACCCTTGCCCGCCGTGATCGCCGCCACTTCGGCCACGAAATCCTGCGCGCGGTAATTGATCACATGGGCATAGCCGTGACTGCGGGCCAAAGCGCATTTGTCTGGCGTTCCTGCCGTGCCAATGGCCGTCGCACCAATGGCCGCCAGCCATTGACCCAGCAACAACCCAACGCCGCCCGCAGCCGCATGGACCAGCACCGTATCGCCGGGCCGCACCACATAGGACGCCGTCACCAGATATTGCGCCGTCAGACCCTTTAGCAACGCGCCCGCGATGGCGGCATCGGCGATGCCATCCGGCAAGGCAATCAAGCGGTCCGCAGGCACCACGCGGGCTTGGCAATAGGCGCCATGCGCCATCACATAGGCCACGCGGTCACCAATGCGGTAGCCGCTGACGCCGTCGCCAATTGCCTCGATCACGCCCGCAGCCTCTGCCCCCGGCACGATGCTGGCACCCGGCCATGGATACAGACCAGAGCGGTAATAGACATCAATGAAATTCACCCCCACTGCCGTTTGCCGCAACAAAACCTCGCCGGGCCCGGGTTTCGAGATGGGCAGATCGACCCATTCCATCACCTCGGGGCCACCGGCCTTGCGCACCAGGATACCTTTTGTCATCGGATCAGCCTTCCACCAAAAACGCCGCATCAATGGGCAGTTGCATCGCCGTTGCCAGCATGTTGGTCTGCCCGGCCAGCGCGATGATCGCCAGCAATTCGGCGTGTTGGGGCGGCGTCATCCCCTTGTTGCGCGCAGCCGCGGTATGGGAGTGCACGCAATAGCTGCAGTTATTGGCGGTGGACACCGCGATATAAATCATCTCTTGCACCACCGGGTCCAGCACGGTTTGGCCGGTCATCACCGTTTTCAACTGGCCCCAGACACGGGCCAGATTTTCCGGATCATTCGCCAGACCGCGCCAAAAATTGTTGACGAAATCCGACTTGCGCGTGGCGCGGATGTCATCGAACACCGCCTTGATGGCTGGATCAGCCTCTGCCTCGGCGTCGGTGAGAAGGTGCACGGTTGCCATCGGGTTACCCTTTTGCCCAAGTCATATAAAGCGCGCGAGCCTGCTGCGCGATTGGCCCAAAGTCCAGTTTTTTGTCATCAAAGCCAATTACCGGCATCACTTTGGACACATTGCCAGTTGAGAATATTTCATCCGCCGCACGAAAATCTTCGACCGTCAGTGTGGTTTCATGCACCTTGAGGCCAGCACCGCGCAGCAGCGTGATGACGCGTTGCCGGGTGATGCCGTCAAGGAAAGTGCCGTTCGGGATCGGAGTATAAACATCACCGCCGCGCACCATAAAGACGTTGGCGGTGGCCAGTTCGGCGACGTTGCCGTTGCTGTCGCAGACCAGCGCGTTGTTAAACCCCTTAGCCTGCGCTTCACGCATCATCCGCGCGTTGTTGGGGTAAAGGCAGGCGGCCTTGGCATTGACTGGCATCACCTCCAGCGTGGGTCTGCGAAAGCGGGTGGTGGTGATGGTAAAGCCAAGCGGTTGCGCCATCGGCATTTCTTCCAGACACAGCGCAAAGTCGGTTGACGATGGTTTGGGCGACAGGATGCCGATATCGCTGTCCTCTGCCCAATACATCGGGCGGATGTAGATATCGGTGTTGGGCGCGAATTTCTGCACGCCTGTCCTGGACAAAGCCTCGATCTGCGGGCCGGTCAGGGTGGGCGTCAATCCCAAAGCAATGGCCGATGCGTTGACCCGCGCGCAATGGCGATCAAGATCGGGGATCACGCCGCCAAACATCCGCGCGCCGTCGAAGACCAGCGATCCAAGCCATGTGGCATGCGACGATGCACCAAGGATGCGCAAATCGCCCTCGTGCCAAGCGTTTTTGTAGTAGGTCCAGATTGTTTTGGTCATTTCAGTCCTTTTCAATGCCAGCCAGATTAATGGACAGCGGCATACATGATCTTTTCTTCGCTTGCCTCAGTTGGCGATGGCTCTTCGACAATGCGGCCCTGGCGGCACACCAAAATCCGGTCAGACAGGTTCATGATTTCCGGCAGATAAGACGATATCATCACCACTGCCAACCCATCATCCGCCAGCGCATTGATGATTTGGTGAATTTCGGCAATCGCCGCCACATCGACGCCGCGCGTAGGCTCGTCAAAGATCACCACGCGGGATTTTTGGATAAGACCTTTGCCGATCGCCACCTTTTGCTGATTGCCGCCGGACAGTTCAACGACGCGGGCATTGGCGTTGATGGATTTGATAGTCAACTTGGCCGTCCATTCGCCTGCAATCGCGGCGATGTCCGACATCCGCACCAAAGCCGCCCGCGTATGCCCCGCCGCAAGCATACCGCCAAACAGGTTTTCGCCCATCGACATCGTCTCGAAAAACCCCTCGGTTTTACGGTCTTCGGTCACATAGATAATGCCGTCCTGCACTGCGGGATGCGGGGTGCGGTAGCGCACGGGGCGATCGTGCAATTCAATTGTGCCACCACGCGAAAAATCGCGCTTGGTGATACCAGCCACCACCTTGAACGTCTCGGTCCGGCCAGACCCTATCAGGCCAAACACCCCGGTGATCTGACCGGCAAAGATCGAAAATGACGTGTTGCGCACCATGGCCTCCATGGAAATATCTTGCACCGACAGCACCTTGGCCCCCGCTTTGCGCAACGTGCTGCGCGGTTGGTAAAGCGCGCCGGACAGGCTGCGGCCAACCATGGCGCCAATGATCTTATCACGGTCAAAGTCGCGCGTGTTACCCGTCATCACCAATTCGCCGTCGCGCAAAATGGTGATGCGATCAGACACAGCAAGTGCCTCTTCCAAGGCGTGGCTGATGAAGACAATCGACACGCCCCGCGCCTTCAGGCGGCGCAGCAGGGCAAAGAAATGACACTTTTCTTCGGGGGTCAGGGCGACTGTCGGCTTGTCAAAGATGATCACTTCGGCGCTGTGATGGACAGCGCGGGCAATTTCGACCATCTGGTGTTTGGCGGCCCCGAGGCTTTCGACCATGGCGGCGGGATCAACAGAAAAGTTCACCGATTGCAGAAATTGCTGGGCCGAAATGTAGGTGCCGCGCAGGCGGTTCAGAAAAGGTTCCGCACCCAGATACAGGTTTTGCGCCACGGTCATGGATGGCACCAAAGATGTCTTTTGAAACACCATCGAAATTCCGCCTTGCAGTGCCTGATGCGGGTTCTCAAAGCGCGTCTCGACGCCCCGGTAGAACATCCGCCCGCTGCTGGGGGCAACCACCCCCGCGATCACCTTGGTCAGCGTCGATTTACCAGCACCGTTTTCGCCCAACAGTGCGTGAATTTCGCCCCTGCGCAGATCGAAATCCACCTCGCGCACGGCGGGAACTGACCGGTAGGATTTGGTGATTTTTTCCAGCCGGATGACCGTATCCATCACATTGCCCCCATCAAGCGACAGCACACAGTCGCTGCCCTTTGAGGCCACGAAAAGCCGCCCCCCGGCCTGCAGTGCGCAGGTGGTGCCGTGGCGGTTGCCGTTGGCGCGGCTGTGCCATGATGCCAGCGGCGTCATATCCGCACCCAATCGCACCACCATGCCGCAAGACCGGCTGGGCGACCATGCCTTGTGAACGCCAAGTGTTTTGATGCCACCGCATTGCAACGGTTCCAGAAAGCTGCGGCCGGAAGACAGCGCGGGGGCAATCCAGTTTTCGCGTGGCACTTCGGCCATCATGTCATACCGGTAATGGGTTTCCTGCAGCACAAATTCGATCAAGCGGTTGCGCGGGGCAAAAAGTGCCAGCCAAGCCCCACCGTCTGCGGCTGGGCTTATCCGCGCCGGAAAGCCGGGCAAATGGCGCAGCACTTCGGTCTTGCGGCCCGCCTCCAGCCGGATCAACTGGTGCCGCCAGCTTTCGGAAACGGTGACGCCTTTGGCAACCGGTAACACGGCGTAGGGAAAGGCCAGCCCACCCGCTATTTGCGAAAAAGCCCCCTCTCAAACCGCCAGACAGATCCGGAGGCATGCTTTTCCATCAAATCCGCCATCCACCCAGATGCGGGATGCCGGGTTGATCCGTTCGCCAGCCACAGCGCACCATCAGGGCAAAAGGCCAGTGCGGTGATGCAACGCAGGTTTTCCGGCAAAGGCTGGCCCTGCCCGTCAAGCCTCAGCGCGCCGCTATCCAAAGCCAGTGCCACAACCCCGCTGGTCGAAGTGGCAAGGGCAGTGATGAGAGCTGCATGCGTTTCAATAACCCCCTGCCCCACCGCCACCAGATCGCAGCCGGAACTGGCAATCAGCCGCCCCTGATGCCACGCCAAAGCAGCCGGGGCGGCAAGCCACGCCAGCACCGCCGCACCGTCCAGCGCGGTGTTGGCGCGAAAGGCACCGTCCATCGGCGGAATGGTGATGGCTTTGCCGCGAACCATATTCAGCAGAGGATCAAAGATCATGGCTTGCCCCCCAATAGGCATCATTCGCGGTCCAGTTCGGATCGGCCCCCGTCAGCGCAAAGCGGCCAATCCGGTTGTTCAGAATACCGCCGATGAACAACTGCCCCTTATGTTCGCGCATCGACGTCACCATCGCATGGGCGTTGCCGGTCAGATCGCCCAAAGTGCCGACGATGCGGCCCGCATCATCAAATTTCACCACGCCGCCGGTGTTGATATTGGGGAACAGCCATTCATCTTGCGGCAAGCGCCGCGCCATGCGTTTGCGCATCGCCGGGTGGCGCAGCGACAAATCAAATGACGGTGTCCGCATCCCCAGCCACGCCATCCAGTATGTGCCATCCGACGCCCGGTTGATGTTGTCTGGATAGCCCGGCATATCGCGGATCACGCATTCCGCCGTGCCCGCCTTTGGCCCTTGCAGCCAATAGCGGTGAACGCGGCAGGCCCAGCTTTCGGCGAAGAACAGCGATTTGTTGTCATGCGCCATGCAAACGCCATTGGTGTAGCGGTAGCCATCCAGCAGCGTTTTGGTGCTGCCATCCTAGGGATCATAAACCAGCAGCCGCCCGGTGGCACGGTTTTCAATATTGTCCAGCGCCCAATCATGGGCATCATAACGCTTGGTGCTATCGGTGAAATACACCCGGCCATCGGGGGCGATATCCGGATCGTTGGGGTCGCGCAGGCGGGCATCATCAACGATAGAGGTAAACGAACGGCTGGTTTCGGCTGACAGCTTTTTCACCTCGCGGTCGGGCGAGATGGAATAAAGCCCCTGTGATCCGCCCCCGCCAATGCGTTGTTCAACGCAAAGGCCGATCCCGACCCCGGCATCGCCGACGGCGCTGCACCCAGCGCCAGATAGACCGGGGCCACATAAACCTCGTTCAGCACCTTATGGCGGTTCTTCAGCCAGCGGATGTCTATGGTCACGGCGACCGCGAGCAAGATGCCAAGCACCATCTGGTTGGTGCCAGTGCCGTAACCCAGCCGGATCAACCCGTTGGTCATCACCAGCACGATCACGGCACCCATCAGCCCCTTGGCCACCGATCCGCGCCCGCCGCCCAAAGAATTGCCACCCACCACTGCCACAGTCAGCGCCAAAATCTCCAACCCCGCCCCAGTGCCGGGACCAGCGCCCGACAGCCGGGTGGCGACCATATTCCCCGACTCGCCCTTCACATCCGTCATCACCACAGCGCCGTAGGTGCCGTTTGCAATGGCGTCACAGGCGGCCTTTTCGCCGCCACCGGTGGTGACCAAAAACACCTTGTCTTGCAGGCCCGCATGACGGATTGCAGCAGCCGTGCCCGTGGTATCGCCATCCCAGAAGTCGATGATGCCGCAATGTCGGGATTTTGTTACAGCATCGTGGTGGCCACATTGCGCGCGGTGGTCGCATCCCAGTTGCTGTCAGGCTTGGCCACCACGGTGAAATCGGGATGCTGGTCCAGCACCTTCATGATGCCTGCATATTGGTAAAGCGAGGTCGCGTTGACCTGATCACCCTGCACCAGCCCGATTTTCCTGGACGATCCTTCGCCGCATCGCTTGATCACCGCTTCAGCCTCGATCTGGCCCAATCTATCCCAGTCGGCGCCGACATAGGCGTCGGCCGCAAAGTTTGCCGGATTGTCGATCAAGATCACATAAATCCCGGCCGCTTGGGCGTTTTTCAGGATCTTCGCATGGGAATTCAGGTCAGGTGCCATCACCAGCAACACATCGGGCTTGGGATCCGATGAAATCGCCTCGGTCAGGGCCTGCGCACCGATCCCTTGCCGCCAGACAACCCGATACCGCCGATCACCGCAACAAGGATGATGTCATAAAGCAGCGTCGAGTTAACCACCCGGGTATTTATCGACAGCAGGCTGGCCGCACTGAGCACACCGCAAACAAAGGCGATCAGTGCAGATAAAAGACAGCGCAGCACAAGCATCGGGCGCACCGGGATGCCCGCATTGCGCGCGGCCACCGGATTGTCCCCTGCGAAATAAACGTATCGACCCCATTTGGTGTAGCGTAAAAATCCGTAAGCCAGCAGCGACAAAGCCGCAAACAACATCACCTTGATCGGCAGGCCCAGCCCCCGAAGACGGCCCAAAGCCTCTATCCAATGGCCGGGCGGCACGGGCACCGCATCGGTGGAACTCAGCTGTGATCGCACATAGCCAAACACGAATGACCCCGACGCGAGGGGCACGAAAATCGCCGGAACATCCGCATAGGCGACCAGAAACCCGTTCAACAACCCGATCAGCAGCACCCCCGCCAGCACCATCGCCATGGCTTGCGCATCCGCCACGCCGTTGCCCCGAAGTTGCAGATACCACGCCACAGACATCGCCATGATCGCGACCATAGACAGATCAATGCCGCGACCGATGATCACCACAGACATGCCCAGCGCCAATATGCCCAGCACCGAAATGGACCGCACAATGGCAACCAGATTGTTGTGCGCAAAGAACCCCGGCAACGCCACCGCCGCGACCGCGACCGCAAACATCAGCACGGCGATGCCAAACACAATGCGCTCTTGGTTCAGGCTTTGCCACGTCATCGGGTGTTCATCCTTCGCCTACGCTGAAAGGTTGACGGGCGGGAAACTGATGCGTCCTCTGAAAAGCAACACTCTGAAGCCATTCCAGATGCGATTGGCGTATAATTAGGCCATCAGATTTGGCAAAACAGGCGTGGCGGCCCTCCCATGCTCGATATGGGTGGCTAATGTGATCATGAACCAATGAACGCAGCCAAGCAGTTCGGAGCAGGTGGTCTATTCAAAACGCCGCGGAGGTGAGCAATCGTCGTGCGCCGCGATCTACCGCGACAACGCAAGCTGTGGGCTACTGAGCCGCTCTGCCGCCGCCCCAGAATCAGCATAAATCCATACATCCATTCAATAAATCTCCGCATAGCGATGGCACATGGCATCATCGGGCACCGGGCCAACAAGCGCTATCTCCATGCGTTTCATCCCGACATAGGTTTCCAACGCCAGCGGGTCCAGCCAACCACAAACCACCCAATCAGCCAACAGCGCCTCCAGCGCATCCGCCAAAGTATCGGGCAGCCTGTGCAGGCCAAGGGAAGTGTGCTCCGTTTCAGAGATCAAGTCGGGGTCGCCCGAAAACAGCGGTGGGGCTGGCAGGTTGGCGCGCAAACCTTCCAGCCCCGCGCGGATCAGCATGGCCAACGCCAGATGCGGGCATGCACAGGCATCAGCGGGGCGGTATTCGATATTGAATGCCCGCGCAGCATCACGCCCCGCGACGCGGTTGAACGGGCAAATGCGCAAGCTGGCCTCGCGGTCGCCATCGCCAAACCAGGTATGGCTTGACGACCAATTATGCGGCTGCAATCGCAAGCCCGAAATTTGGCTTGGCGCAGTGATCGCAACCAACGCTGGCATATGGCGCAGGATCCCGGCGGTAAACGACGCCATCAGGCGGGACGCGCCGCCCGGCATGGCGGGATCATAACTGACAGGGTTGCCCCTGTCGTCGGCCAAAGAATAATGGATGTGCACGCCGTTACCGACGCTATCGACCGCATTTTTCGGCGCAAAACTGGCGCTCCACCCCATCAGGCGTGCCGTCTCCCGCGTGATTTCGCGCAAGATCACTGCACGATCTGCCGCCTCGACAGCCGGGCACGGCGCCAGTGTGATCTCGAACTGATCACGGCCATATTCTGCGATAAATGTCTCCGGCATCAGCCCCGCCGCCTGACAGGCCGCCACAAGGGCCGGCCCGAACGGATCTACCTGACGCAAGGCGCGCAGGGAAAACGCAGGTGCTGCGCCATGCGCCGTGCCAAACAGCTGAAATTCATGTTCAAAACTGGCGCGGATCTGCAAGCCGGTTTGCGCGCGCAGGTCGGCCACCGCCGCCTTCAACATGCCACGGGGGCACAAAGGCCAAGGCGCGCCCGCAAGATCAGTGATATCGCTGATCATCACATCAAACGGCGTCGCCGCCCCCGGCAGATCAACCCGAAAGCGTGCCACCTCATCCGCCAAAAGGCGCAGATCACCGGCTGATCCCCATGGATTGGGGTCCGCAATGACATCAAACGGCGTCAGCGACATGTTGGCCGGAACCCAGCCCATTGATTGCCCTGCGCCGGGCCGCAAGTCTGCGGCAGGAAACGATCGCCCCCGCGTAATCCCTGCATAATCAGTGGTGATAAACGTCACAAGATCGCCGCCCACGGTCATGCCGCATGCCCAGCCATTGCCAGCCGCTGCAAGATTGTGGCGGTATCCGTCACCCAACAATAGCCGCCAAAGGCTGCCAAGGCGGCCCGGTGCCGCGCCTCGGTATAGGTAGCGCAGGCGTCTTCAGGCAGGCTGACCATATAGCCCCGGTCCGCCGCATCGCGCACCGCCATATCAACACATTGATCCGTCACAACGCCGGCAATGATAAGCCGCGTCACCCCCAGATTGCGCAGCACGTAGTCGATATTGGTAGAATTGAACACCCCGGACGAGGTTTTAGGAATGACGATTTCATTTGTCAGCGGGGCCAGCACATCAATCGGCCCAGCCAGCGGGTGGCTTTTTGGCACCATTAGCCCGGACAAACGATGATCCAGCGATATATCCCGGCAATCCTCGGTCAGCGATTGAATGATGGTGTGGATCACCTGCACACCCGACGCACGCGCAGCCGCCAGCAAAGCCACCTGATTGGGTATCACCAGACTTGCCAGCCGCTGATGAAAGGGGTGGCCTGCATCCAGTTCGGGGGGGTCGGGATCAAGGCCCGGCATGCAGAACAGCTTTTGCATATCAACCAAAAGAAGGGCGGTTGAAGTTTGGTCAAATTCCGTTTCGCGTGGATCGCGGAGGGCCATTGCACGGCTCCCTCAGTTGCAAGACTGGGGATAACAAAGCCGCTGGCCGCGACATTTGCAAGTTACTCTGTCCTTGCCTCGGGAGCACCGCTTTCATTGGAAGGTTCTGGTCGGCGGGCCGAAAGCCGATCTTACGCACCAATCACTTGTAGGCTTCGCGCCGGTCCCCAAATGTGCGCACCCGTTTTCGCCATGCGCGATAGCTGCCCGGTTTCAGCTCGGCCCGCATCAACGCTTTGACCTGATCGGCAGACAGGCCGTGCTGATCCTTGATCATGTCAAACGTGATATGATCGCTTAAGGCCATTTCTATAATGTCACTGATGGTAGCTGCGTCCAAGGCAAGCGTTTGCGACACCATCAAAAGCACCGCGCCAGATAGGGGCGGATCGGCAAAGGTGGGGCATGAGCCGCTAAAATGAGCATCATTTAATCTCGGGCTTTCGGGCAGTCCCCATATACAAGATCGTGGTCAGCGCAAGCCGGCCAAATGTCAGATCGAACCGCCGGTTGATGCCGCGCGGCCCAAGGCCGGTGAACGGCCCCGGCACCAGCCCGGCATTGACCAGCCCTGCGCGCAACTCGGCAGGTTTTATGAACATCGCGGGGTCGTGCGTGCCGCGCGGCAGCAGGCGCAGGATATCTTCCGCCACGGTGATGGTCGCAAGACGGGCCAGCAGATTGCGGTTGATGGTATCAAACAAAAACAACCCGCCAGGGCGCAAGGTGCGGGCCACTTCGGCCAGCACGCGATGTAAATCGGCGACATGTTCCAGCACATCAACGCACACCACGGCGTCAAACGCGGCATCACCGTAGGGCAGCGCCTCGCCCACCCCTACGTCATAGGTAATGCTGTGCCCTACCTTTGCGGCATGATCTTGCGCGGCGTCTATTGCACCTGCCGCCGGATCAATCCCCGTAACTTTAGCACCCCGCGCAGCCAGCGCCTCGGCCATGAAACCACCTGCACAGCCAAGGTCCAACACGGCTTTGCCGCGCCAGTCAAACAGCGTGTCGAACCAGGATAGCCGCCCCGGCACCAGATTTTTCAACGTGCGCACCCAGCGGATATCATCCGACCACCAGGCGTCTGCCGCCGTGTCGTAAATTGTCAGATCATTGCGCATGACCACCCCCTTTGCGCTTTGGCATCACCTGAGGCACCACATAGGGCACATCGGCGCGATACTGGTCAAACCGCGCGCCATAGCGGGCGGCAAAGCGGCGCTCCTTCAGGCGCGGGGCGGCAAGGCAATAGGCCGTATAGCACAGCGCCAGCGCCAACTGGTCGGGCGTCCAGACCGAAGGCGTCCACAACGTCAGCGCGAAGGCCACATAGATCGGCTGGCGGATCAGGCGAAACAGCCCCTGCGTTGGCATATCGGGGAACACCGGGCGAATGCGTGCCAGAAGTGACATCCAGCCAAGCGCGCCCGATTGCACCTCGGCCCCGGCGTCAAAGCTGGCTTTGGCAAGGATAAGCCACGATGCGGCGCAGGCTATGCAGATCAACCAAAACGCCAGCCCTTCGGCGCGCCACCAGATGATGCCCGACGGCGTCCACAGCGCAAACAGCGCCAGCAGTTGCGCCGATGCGATGATGGCGTAAGTCGTGGTCGCAAGCGTGACGCCATAAGGGCCGGGGATCAGCCGCGACAGCCAAAGGTTGCCGCGTGCAGTCAACAAAACCGAATGCGCCAGCGGAAATTGCAAGATCAGCGCCAGATTGGCCAGCGCCGCCCATGGCCAGGGCACCCGACCCAAGCCCATCGACAGGCCAAAGAACATGGCCACAATCATTGCCAGCACGGCGAGCGCGAACAGCACATGACAAACTACCCCCAACGTCAGCGCCAGCACAATGCGCCCCGCACCCGGTGGAGGCAGCAGGGCCGCGCCGATCAGGGTGGCCATGCGGGCGATGCGCGGATCGCCTAGCATGTCAGCAGCGCCTTACCGATGCTATCGCCGCTGATCCATGCGGCCTCGACCCTTGGGCCAAGGCACCAGTCGCCGCCAAGAAACAAGGCGTTATCCGCTGACAGGTAGGGTTGGCCTAACGCGACGGTGACCCGCGCATAGCGCCAGCGATGCGCGCTGGCATGGCTTGTATCGCCGGGGCTTATACCCAGCTCGGCGCACAAAAAAGGCAGCAAGCGTGCGATGGTTGTGGCGGTGTCGTCTTCCAGATGCGCCGCGCTGAACACGGGGCTGGCCTGTGCCACCCAAGTGGTCGCGCCCGTCTGCGGGCGTCCGGGCTTGGCGCTGTCTTGGGCAATCCATGCCAGTGGCGCGTCGCCACCCCTACGGCTGACAAAGGCTGGAACTGCGCTGGTGGCGGCCATGATCGTCAGGCAGGGCGCGAAGTGCACATCCGCCAGCTTCGCCACCACGGGATGATCCTGCCCCAGCAACCCCGCCACCTGCGGCGCGGGCACCGCAAGGACCACGCGGTCAAAGCTGTCGGCGACATCACCCGACTGCACCGTCCACCGCCCGGCTTCAGCCCGCACCGATGTAACCTGCGCCCGTTGGCGTACATCAACCCCCACTGCCAAAGCGCGGGCCAGCGACGACATTCCAGGCACCCCGACATAGCGCTGCGCACCCGACCCGTCTTCCCAAAGGCCCACATTGCCCGCTGTCTGCATATCCCGCAGCACCGCCGCAAAACCGCTATCTTGTGCGGTCACATATTGCGCGCCGTGATCAAACTGCAGCCCGTCCACCCTGTGCGTGGCCATCCTGCCACCAATGCCCTGCCCCTTGTCAAACACGACCGGCGATAGCCCCGCATCCACCAGCCTGCGCGCGCAAGCCAGCCCCGACATTCCCGCCCCGATGATCGCCACCCGCATCATGGCAAGACATGTGCCAAAATGTGCGGTATCTGCTGTTTGACCTTGAAAAACCCCGCCGTGGCATGCGGCCAGATCGCACTATCCCAATCGCGCCGCCATTCGCACACTGCAATGCCCTTTGCCACCAAAGCAGGCTCGGCTTCCCGCAGCCAATCGCGTAGCGGTCCCTCGGGCACATAGGGCGTCACAATCTGCGTGGCACCGGCCCGCTGCGCCCATGTTGCCAGATCGCTGGGGCTGCCCGCGTGCATCGGCGCAGTGGCCAAACCCGTGCGCATCGCTGCATCGGCCAATGCTTCTGCCTCAAACCGGATCACGCCCTCTGCCACCGCGCGGGGCGATCGCAGATGGCTGGCATGCAAAGTGGCCACCGCGCAAATATTGAACACGGGCAGATTGAAGTCTTCAACCCGGCAATCGTCTTCGGTGATCAGCAGTGCCGTCGGGCGGGCAGGGTCTGGCGCATGAACCGGACGCAATGGCAGCACTGGCGGCAGGCCATCCGGCTCCAGCTGCGCCAGACCTTCGATATCCTGCGCCAGATCGCTGTCGCGCGGGGTGAACCGGTTGGCGGTGAAAGTGGCGATGTTCCACGCTTGCGCCTTGTACGGTTTGCCCCGCGTATGAAGCCCCGCCACCCAGCGCCATCCCAGCGTGTTGGATGCCGGATCACCGTCCACCAAGTGGCGAAAAAAGAAATCCGCACCAATGCGCCATGGCAGGCCAAGCGTGAAAATCCAGATCGAGGCGAACCACATCCGCGCGTGGTTGTGCAGATAGCCGGTCGTCACAAGCTCTGCCGCCCAGGCATCAAAACAGGCAAGCCCGGTCGTGCCACTTTCCGCATCCACAACAGATTTGCGCAAACGCCGGTCGGTGTCCAGCACGGCAAGATCGGCGACCAACCCGTCCCGGTAACTGGCCCAAACCTGCGGGCGGCGTTCCAGCCAGCCTTTGAAATAGCCGCGCCAGATGACTTCCTGCACGAACTTTTCTGCCTCCTCCGGGCCGTGCGCCGCCAATGCAGCCGCCACAACATCGGATTCCAGCACCAACCTGCGCCGGATGTAAGGCGACAGCACCGACACCGCCGTATGGCCGCCCGGCCCATGATCGGTATTGCGCCCATTGGCGTAGCGCCGTCCCATCCGCGCAGTAAAACCCGCCATTATCGCGTCGCCTTGGGCGCGGGTCGCTATCCAGTCTGTCATTTTATCCCATCCCTGAAGATTGTCTTGAGATGACGCATCCGTCGGCAATTTCAACGCGGCGCAATGTCTATCTTTTGGTCAAGCTTGACCAGCCGACGCAAAGCTACCTGCACGCCCGATTTCGCGACAATCAGGAATGAACCCAACCCGGTTTGCTGGGGCATTTGTGATAGCTTGTGGTGCAGTGAAAGAGGCGAACTATCGGACGAACACCGACGGTGGAAGTAGGTCTGGATGCGGTGCGGATCGCCCTGACCATCGGGCTGGCGCGTCACCAGATCGCCTCTGTTTCAGGCGTTGATGTTGACCACCGCCAAATTGCATCGCCGGTGCGTCAAAACGGGATTTCCATTGAAACGACGTAATTTTAAAGCGACTACCGACAGCGATCATACGTTCAACACCGCGCCAAGCCTGTTGAACGCTGACTTCGTCACTGATAAACAGCACCAGAAACGGGCCGCCGACACGTCTTTAAAGTATAGCAGCGCCCTTCCTTGCTTAAGCTGATCTGCCCTAACAGTGTCATTACGCAGCATCCCTGAATGGGCTGACGGGGCGGCGGGTATCGGACGCTTAAGCTGATTGGTGATCGTGCACCGCTTGACGTTCAGGATGGGCAAGGCTTGCAAAATTCCAGGACGCAGCGGAACTTGCCGCATTCAAAGCAGGCGAAACCCGTTCCTTTCAACGCCAGATTGCGGCCCTTTTTTCACGAAAATGCCCGCTCGAACCCGTCGCGACTGCAACGATCAAGATTTAGCCTTGCCGTCCTGTATCAGGCACGACGTTGGGGAAATGGCAGGCCACCGATCTGGCATCAGACAGCGGCGCAAGCAAGGGCCGCTCCACCCGGCAACGATCTTGGGCAACGGGGCAACGCGGGTGAAAACGACAGCCGCCGGGCGGATTGACCGGGCTTGGCACATCTCCTGTCAGCACGATCCTTTTGCGCACATCACCCTGTGCGTAAACGGGCTTTGGCACGGCGGAAATCAGCGCCTCCGTGTAGGGATGCGCGGGATGACTGAAGATGTGTTCAGCCGCACCAATTTCGACAATCGATCCCAGATACATCACGGCAATCCGGGTCGAGACCTGCCGCACCACACTCAGATCATGTGCGACAAAGACGTAGGTAAGCTTGAGACGATCTTGCAAATCTGCAAGCAGGTTAACGATTTGCGCCTGCACCGACACATCAAGGGCTGACACGGGTTCATCGAGGATGACCAATTTCGGTTCAAGCGCGATGGCGCGGGCGATGCCAATCCGCTGACGCTGACCGCCGGAAAATTCGTGCGGATATCGTGAGGCATGATCGGGCAGAAGGCCCACCTGTTCCAGCAGTGCGGCGACCCGCGATTTTACCTCGGCCTCCGGAAGGTCAAGATGGATGCGCAAGGGTTCGGCGATGAGATCCTGCACCCGGCGACGTGGGTTCAGCGATGCATAAGGGTCTTGAAACACCATTTGCAGCTTTTGGCGCAGCGGGCGCATGGCGCGGATTGACAGGTGCGAAATATCATCCCCGTCAAACAGCAACTGGCCATCAGAAATGTCATATAGCCGGGACAGGCACCGCGCGAGGGTCGACTTGCCGCAACCGGATTCGCCGACAAGACCAAGGGTTTCGCCCGGCATGATTGACAGGGAAACGCCGTCCACCGCATGCACTGTGCGGATACCTTGCGCAGACATCCGGCTACCAATGCGAAACCGTTTGGATACGTTGATGGCCTGATACAGGGCTGCATTCGTCATGGTGCCGAGACCGCAAAACAGGCTGTTGCATGGGCGTCGCCGACAAGGGCGGGCTTGGCATCACAGGCAGAAAACCTGCGAACACAGCGTGGACCAAAGGCACAGCCAACGGGCAGATTCAACAGCGACGGCGGCGCGCCGGAAATGGTGCGCAGACGATGCGGGCGCGGACCGTCAAGGGGCGGGATCGACTCCAGCAATGCGCGCGTATACGGATGCCGGGGTTCGCCGAACACCGCCGCCCTCCCCGCGCGCTCCACGATGCGGCCAGCATACATCACCATGATACGGTCTGCGAGTTCGGCCATCACCCCCAGATCATGCGTAATAAAAATAATTGCCGATCCGTGCGATTTTTGCAAATTGCGCAGCAGATCAAGGATTTGCGCCTGGACGGTCACATCAAGGGCTGTGGTCGGTTCATCGGCGACCAAAAGGGCCGGGTTGCAAGACAGCGCCATGGCGATCACCGCGCGCTGGCGCATCCCCCCCGAAAGCTGATGCGGATAGCGATGCACGGCTTCATCCGGTTTTGGAATGTTCACCTCGGCCAGAAGATCAATCGCGCGGGTCCATGCCTGTTTCTTGCTGACGCTTTGATGTGCGCGGATCTGCTCAGCTATCTGCCAGCCGATGGTGTAAACGGGCGTCAGCGCCGTCATCGGGTCTTGAAAGATCATCGCGATTTCGCGACCCCGCAACTTGCGCATGTCAGCGGGCCTTAGGCCCACCAATTCACGCCCCCTGTATTTGATCGACCCGGTGATGACTGCGTTCGGTCCCGCGATCAGGCCCATCACGGCCAGCAGAGTGACGGTTTTGCCCGAGCCGGATTCGCCGGCGATGCCCAGCACCTCGCCTTCGTTCACATCAAAGGACACGCCGTCGATCGCGCGCACCAGGCCCTGTTCGGTACGGAAAGACACATGCAGGTCGCGCACTTGAAGGATCATGGTTTGCGCACCCGTGGATCAAGCAAGATATAGATCACATCGACCACGGCATTGGCCATGACAACGAAGAATGACGCATAAAGCACGGTCGTCATGATGACGGGCAGATCAAGGTTTTGCAGGGCATCGAAGGTCAGCTTGCCCACCCCTTGCAAGCCAAAGACCACTTCCGTCAGCAAAGCCGAACCCCCCACCAATGCACCGAAATCAAGGCCGAACAGGGTGACAAAACTGATCAACGATGTGCGCAGCGCATGGCGCAGCAGAATGCGGGTTTCCGACAGGCCCTTGGCACGGGCGGTGCGGATATAGTCTTCTTGCAGCGCCTCGGTGATGCTGGCGCGCAGCACGCGGCCATAAAGCCCGATATACAGGATCGACAGTGTGAACCACGGGATGATCAGCGTCAGGAACCAGCCCTTCGGGTTTTCAGAAAACGGTTTGTAGCCCAAAGGTGGCACCCAGGAAAACAGCCATGTATCATGATATCGGCTTTGGCTAAGCAGGTTCATCACCTCGCCCAGCCAATAGACCGGCATGGAAATGCCGATCAGGCCAACCACCATCAATGTCTTGTCAATCCACGTGTCACGGTATGCGGCCGCCAATACGCCAATGATTATGCTGAACACAATCCACAGCACCGCCGCCCCCAGCACCAGCGACAGCGTGACGGGGATGGTATCCAGAACAGCAGGCACCACTTTCCAGCCGCGATTGACAAAGGATGTCAAATCGCCGGTGACAAATATCTTTTTCATCATGGTCAGATATTGAATATAGAATGGCTGATCGAAGCCAAAACTTACGCGCACGGCCTCCAGCACCTCGGGCGAGGCGTTGCGGCCGGCGATGCGTGCTGCGGGATCAACGCCGGGAGTGCTGAAAAAGATAAGGAAGACCAGCAGACTGATCCCGATCATCACGAATACCATTTGCCCAAGCCGTTGGACGATTGCGTAAATCATGCCGCGCCTCCCGGCTTGATCTTGGATTTCGGATCTAGCGCATCGCGCAATCCGTCGCCAAACACATTCAGCGAAAGAACAGATGCGACAATCATCAGGCCCGGTGCAAGGGCGACGACGGGCCTTGTATACAGCAAAGTCTGGCCGTCCTGAATGATGGTGCCCCAGCTTGCATCCGGTGGCTGCACGCCAATGGACAAAAACGACAGGGCGGATTCGGTCAGCATGTTCAGCGCCATCATGATGGGCACGAACACGATCAGGGTGGTGGTGATGTTGGGCAAAATGTCTTTGAGCATGATCCGGTGGCTGGGTGCACCAAGGCCGATCGCGGCCGTGACGAAATCACTGTTGCGCAGGGCCATGACCTGACCCCGGATCGGACGTGCGACATATGGGATATAGATCAGCCCGATGATGAAGATCGGTAGCCAAAGCGAGCCGGAGTTAATTTCAATCGGGCCGATCCTGATACCATCGGTGATCATCACAACCGACAACGAAATCGCAAGAAGATAAACAGGAAAGGCCCAGAGCACATCAAGGATGCGTGACAATACCATGTCAATCACCCCGCCAAAGAACCCTGCAGCCACCCCGAACAGCGTGGCAAACGTCAGCGTGAAAATGGTGGCGGCGCCGGCGATGGCAAAAGAATTCAGCCCGCCATACAGCAGCCGCGCCATCACATCGCGGCCCTGATTGTCGGCACCCAGAAAGTAGTTTCCAAACCGCCAAGTCGGGCCGATAGGGGTATAGCCCAAGGCCAGCCCTTCTGTGGGCAATTCCATCACCGGGAGTTGCTGCCCGTTGATCGTGATAACGGCGTTCAGGGTGGATTTGAACGGCTGCACCCCCGCCCAATATGCATAGACCGGCGCAAGCACGCAGATCAGCAAGATCAAAAGAAACACCGACAGCGCAACAATCGCGGCCCGGTCGCGCCGCAGACGGTGCATTGCCGTGGCCCATGGGCCACGGCTTGCATTTGGGGCGGTCGTTGACATGTGCATCATGCCAATGGCCGGATCATTGCACCCAAGACTGCGAAACCATCCAGTAAAATTGCGAGTTAAACTGGAAATTTCCAACGCGGTCAGACACGAAATCAATCCGCTTTGGGGTAAACAGCGCCGCCATCGGGGCCTTGTCGGTGACCATGCGGTCAACTTCGGTCCACATCAGGTTGGCGGCCACCGGGTCTGTGACGCCCAAGGCAAGTGCTGCATCCATCTTGGCCTGAATTTCTTTGTCACAAAATCCTGCGATGTTTATCGAACTGTCAGACCCGGGGGTAAAGCTGGCACAGCCAAACAGGATGTTCAGAAAATCCGATGCCGCCGGATAATCCTGATACCACTGCGTGATGGATATCTGCACCTTGTTGTTGGTGTTCTGGATATAGGTGAACTGGATGTTGGGCGAGATCGGCTTGACCTCGGCAACATAGCCAATGTCGGTCAGTACGGACTGCATGTAGGTGCCGATGGCCTTGGATACGGCCGTGTCTTCGGCAATGATTGTGACTGTTTGGCCAGCGGTGCCGGACTCCTTGACAAGCGCACGGGCCTTTTCGATGTCGGGGGCCGACCATGTGGCACCCGGATCAACAGTGTAGGGGCAGTAGGGCTCGTGTCCGGGAAAACCGGGCGGTAGAACCTGACATACGGGTGATGCCAGCACCGGACCGCCGAACAGATTTACCAGCGTGTTGCGGTCCAACGCATAGTTGACCGCCTGCCGCGCCATCACGTTGTCAAAAGGTGCGATATTGGTGTTCATCGGCGCATACCACCATGCGGTCAGCGGGGTGATGTAAACCTGATCTTTATAGGTCGTGCCAATCTCGCCCAGTCGGTCTGTCGGCGGTTGATCGAACATCCAGTCCGCTTCACCATTCTGAACGGCCGTGACCTCTGCCTCGTCGGTCAGGCCAAAATCATACTGGATGACATCAGGGTACCCATCGGGCTGCGCATCCTCGCTCCAGACCTTGAAATGGGGATTGCGGCTCATCGTCATGCCCGTGTTCGGATCATAGGCAGAGATATAATAGGCGCCCGTTCCGGGAACGGGGGCGGTGCCCACATCGGCAGATGGCGTATCCGCAGGCAAAATCGCGGCATGTGGCAGGGCCAGCTTGTCAAAAAACTCGGCATCTGGGCGTGTCAGGTTGATTGTGACAGTTCCCGCCGCCTCATCGCCCACAACGCCACCTTCAAGGGTGCAAGTTGCAGGTTCTGCAAGGCAGGCATCTGCCCCCACGATCACCGAATAAAATCCGCCCGCCGTCGGACTGGACACCTTGAAGATGCGCTGGAAGGACGCCACCACATCCTTGATACCCAGTTCCTGCCCGTTCGAGAACATGATGCCCTTGCGAATTTTGAATGTGTAGGTCTTGCCGTCATTGGACACCTCGGGCATCGCCTCGGCAATATTTGGCACCTTTTCAAAACCTTCAGCGCCAGCCGCCTTTTTGAACGCCAGCAGGCCATCATAAAGCCCCTGATAAATCTGCCAGTATTGCAGCGTATAGTTGATGTGCGGATCAATTGTTCCCGCAGCCGACCGCGCGACCAGCCGCATGGTGCCGCCGCGATGTTCTTTTAGATATTCGGCCTGCGCAGGCGCCAATCCGGCCACAAACAAACCTGCGGCCACTGTGGCCATAAGAAGCTTTTTCATATCAGTCTCCCCGTTGTCATTTTTATTTTTTCAGTCGTTCTGGTTCAGAAAGCCGCCAACGACGCCCATACAGAAAAGCGGCTCTTCGACGTGGGGCATGTGGCTGGAGGACTCAAAGATAACCCAGGTGGCCCCTTTGATATGGCTCTTGAAGGGTTCCACGCAGGCGGGCGTTGCCTCGTCATGGCGGCCCGAAATCACAAGCGTTGGCGTGTCGATCTTGTACAGTTCGGGGATGATGTCCCAGTGTTTCAGCGTGCCGACCACGAAGAATTCATTCGGGCCGTTCATCGTGTGATAAACGGTCGGATTGCGGGTAACCTGTTCGAAGGTTGCGGTCACTTCCGGCGGGAACGGCACTACGCGGCAGACATGGCGTTCATAAACCCACATCGTAGCCGCCTGATAATCCGGGTGATCATAGCTTTCGGTCGCCTCATGGGTGTTCAGAGCGTCCTGAATATGTTGCGGCATCAACGACCGCTGACGCATCGCCTCGCTGGTCCAAAGTGCCATGGAGGCTGGCGAATTGGCGATCGTCAGGGATTTGAGGCCCTGCGGGCGACGGGTGCCATATTCGGCGCCCAACATCCCGCCCCAGCTTTGGCCCAGCACATGAAAACCGCTGCGTTGACCCAAGTGATCAACCAGATTTTCCAGCTCGTCCACAAACAGTTGCGGGGTCCA
>JAYSPY010000098.1:0-18884 GCA_043721855.1 Pseudorhodobacter sp. | reverse complement strand
GACCGCCTGTCCCTGGCGGAGATGGAGGCTAACGAACAGCCAAACCAAGCAAGGATGGCGCCCTTAAAGCAGCGCATGGCGGCACTGGAAACTGAAATTACGTCGCTTAGATCAAAGCTGACGGAAAATGGCCAAAATGGGTTGTCCTTGGCGCAGGTTCAAAGCGAATTGCTGGTGGCCAAGGCAAACGTGGAAACACGGCAGTTGCTGTTGTCGCAGTCGCTTATGTCGCTTGAAACATCGCGCATCGAAGCAAACCGTCAAACGCGGTATCTGTCGCTTTCGGTAAGTCCGGTAGCCCCCGATGAAGCTGCGTTTCCAAGGGCGTTCGAAAATACCATGGTGGCGATGATGATTTTTGCGGGAATATACCTGATGATTTCAATGACGGCAGCCATTTTGCGTGAACAGGTTTCTGCATGATGACACAGATGAAAGACGTGTCTTTCGGCGGGCTTACGGTTGGCAACGGCCAGCCCTTGCTGGTTATTGCCGGGCCTTGCCAGCTGGAAAGCCTTGATCATGCGCAATCGATAGCTGGCGTCATGCAGGACATCTGCCGCAGCTTTGGCGCCCAATATGTGTTCAAGGCAAGCTATGACAAGGCCAATCGGACGTCACTTGGCGGCAGGCGCGGGATGGGAATGGAGGCGGGCCTTGCCGTGCTGGAAGCCATTCGCGCCTCGGGTCTGCCTGTCTTGACCGATGTGCATGACGCAGCACAAGCGCGCGAGGTGGGGCAGTTGGTAGACGTGATCCAGATCCCCGCATTCTTGTGCCGCCAGACAGATTTGTTGCTGGCAGCGGGGCAATCCGGGGCTGTGGTCAACATCAAAAAGGGTCAGTTTCTGGCCCCGTGGGATATGGAAAATGTCGCGCAAAAGGTGGCGTCCACTGGCAACCAAAAGATTTTGCTTACAGAACGCGGCGCAAGCTTTGGCTATAATGCGCTGGTGACGGATATGCGCAGCCTGCCCATAATGATGCGCACCGGCTATCCGGTGATCATGGATGCGACCCATTCGGTGCAACAGCCGGGCGGGCTTGGCGGGTCCAGCGGTGGACAACGGGAATTTGCCCCGGTCATGGCACGCGCAGCGGTCTCTTTGGGGATTGCAGGCGTGTTTATTGAAACGCACGAAGACCCCGATACCGCGCCGTCAGATGGGCCCAACATGATTCCGCTGGCGCAAATGGGGGCATTGGTCGAAAGTCTGATGCAGTTTGACAGGTTGGCGAAAGCAAACCCGTTGCACGTATAACGGCCTACGCCACCTGTCCCGCCGCCCAGCCCGACGACCACGCCCATTGAAAATTGTAACCGCCCAGCCAGCCGGTAACATCCACCACCTCGCCGATGAAAAACAGCCCAGGCACTGATTTGACCTGCATGGTTCTGGCATCCAATACGTCCGTGTCAACGCCACCAAGCGTGACCTCGGCAGTGCGGTAGCCTTCCGACCCGACGGGCATCACCTGCCAGTGATGCACTCGGTTGGCCACCTGGGAAAGGCTGCTGCGCGACATCTCTGCCAAGGGCACAGAAATTGCCAAATCCGCCTCGACATACCGGGCAAGCCGTTCAGGCAAGATGCGCCCAAGGGCCGTGCGCAAGGCCAAACGGCCATTTTCGGCCTTAGTGGCCAACAGGATAGTCTCCGCATCACGGCCTTGCGCCAAATCAAGACTGATGGCCGTGCCTTCACGCCAATAGCTGGAAATTTGCAAAACCGCAGGGCCGGACAGGCCGCGATGGGTAAAAAGAATCGCCTCGTCAAACCCAACTTTTCCCACACTGACGCGCCCCTGCACCGACACGCCTGATAACGGTGTCATGTGCACAAGATCTTGTTCGGCGAAGGTCAGCGGCACCAATGCAGGGCGGGTTTCAACGATGGGCAGGTTGAAGCTTGCCGCGACCTGATAGCCATAGCCGCTTGCCCCCATTTTGGGGATCGACTTGCCGCCAGTGGCCACAATAACCGATTGCGCAGTCACCGGACCATTTGCCGTCTCAATCTGGAAGGCCGCACCGATTTTGGTAATCGCGCCCGGTGCACAGCCCGTCCACATCCGCACACCGGCGCGCGTCAAGTCATTGGTCAGCATCGCTACGACCTGCGTGGCCGACCCGTCACAAAACAACTGACCAAGGGTTTTTTCGTGCCATGCGATGCCTGCTTTATCCATGCGCGCGATGAAATCAAATTGGCTAAAGCGTTTCAGCGCCGATAAAGCAAACCTCGGATTACGGGACAAAAACCGGTCCGCCGCGATGCCAAGATTGGTAAAATTACACCGTCCACCGCCGGAAATTCTGATTTTTTCGCCCGGCGCTTTGGCATGATCAACAATCAAAACGCTGCGGCCGCGATTGCCCGCCTCGATTGCGGCCATCATACCCGCAGCGCCAGCGCCAAGAACAATCACATCAACATTCATCCGCCCGTCCTACCGCGCTTGCTTTCGCGCGGCAATATCCGGCAAATCCCCAGCAGCGTTTGCTACCCTGCAGGTCAAAGACCGTGTTCGGTGCCAGCATTGCCAGGATCAATGTAAGAAATTCGCCGCGCACGTCCATCAGCTATTAAAAGGCGCTTGTGCAGACCTGGCCATTTTCCGGCTTGGCACCGGTCTGCCGGGCAAAGCATGTCACCGCGTCTGAAGTGTCCGCAGCGCGCGACAAGGTGTATAAAGTGTCGATAAATCCTGTTTTAATCACCCGGCGTCAGCTTTTTAAGGCGGCGGCAGCAAAACCGGGCGAACATCCAGTCTGAAACGAAGCCAACAGCGCATCACCCTTGAAATTCATACATTTCTTCCCAAAATCGATGGGCTTTTCGGGTAAATGCTGGCTCTTGCATCAACAAACTGCTTATCAAAGCTTGCCGCCCCCTAATACTGCTTGCCTTGGCTATCGGCCCAAAAATTTCACACGAAAAGGCCCTTGCAGGGTTCCATGGCCTTCGCTACACACCCGGCACAGTTGGGGCGTCGCCAAGCGGTAAGGCATCGGTTTTTGGTACCGACATTCGGAGGTTCGATCCCTCCCGCCCCAGCCAACATACGGGCCAACCTTACGGGATATTTCACCCGCACAAGATCAGCCCCGCGCTTGCAGTGCCTGTTTCAAAACACCAAGAACCTTATCGGCCGGCACATCTTGCGCCACAAAACTGTCGCCGATAGCCCGCGCAAGAATAAAGCGCAGCCGACCATTTTCCGCCTTTTTATCTTGCGCCATCAGCGCCAGCAGCCCTTCGGCGCTGGGCAAATCGCCGTCGATATCGGCAAGGTCCGTCTTCATTCCCATGGCCCGCAAATGCGCGCGCACGCGGCTTGGGCATTCCTGACTGCACAGACCAAGGCTTTGGCTTAGCTCAAACGCAAGCACGCAGCCGATCGCCACACCTTCGCCGTGCAAAAGCCGATCGGAATAGCCAGTTGCCGTTTCCAAAGCGTGGCAAAACGTGTGTCCCAGGTTCAAAAGCGCACGCTCCCCCTGTTCGGTTTCATCCCTTGACACGATGCCTGCCTTCATCTCCACCGACCGGCGCACGGCATATTGGCGCGCGGCAGGGTCGCCCGAAGCCAAGGATTGACCGTGTTTTTCCAGCCATTCAAAAAATGCTGCGTCCCCAAGAAGCCCGTATTTTACCACTTCGCCGTAGCCAGACAGAAATTGCCGCTTTGACAACGTGGCCAACACATCAATATCAGCCAGCACCAGACTTGGTTGATGAAAAGACCCGATCAGGTTTTTGCCCTGCCGACTGTTGATCCCTGTCTTGCCCCCGACAGAGCTGTCGACCTGCGCCAAAAGCGTGGTGGGAAGCTGCACAAACCGAACCCCCCGGCGCAAAATGGCGGCAGAAAAGCCAACCAGATCGCCCACAACGCCGCCACCAAACGCCACCACCACATCGCCGCGTTCAACTTTTTGCTCCAGCAACCACTCAACGCAGCGTTCAAGTTGCAGCCAGCCTTTGGTCGCTTCGCCCGGTGGTAACGATAGCGCAGTCATGGTGATGTTCTGCGACAGAAATGACGCGGCCAGTTGCATCAGATGTGCTTCCGCGACCGTCTCATCGGTGATCACGGCAACCTTCTGGCGGCGCAACAGCGGGGCAATCTGGCTGGCAGCTTGGCCCAACAGACCCGGCCCGATGCGAACCTCGTAGCTGCGAGCGCCAAGATCAACAGGCACAATATCAACGGTCATCAAGCGTCACCTTCCAATACGTCAGGTCTGGTTGCCAGCGCCAGCGCCACGCGCTGTGCCATCTGGTCAACAGAAAGCTCGGCATCACTGTCAACCGCCAGATCAGCGCTGGCATAAAAAACTTCGCGGGCCGCGGTCAATGCGACCAGCGTGGCGCGCGGATTGGCGGTGCGCAGCAAGGGGCGTGTGGTCTTGTGCCGGACACGCTGCCACAGAAGTTCTGCATCTGCCCGCAACCAGACCGAAACGCCCGCCTCATGGATCAGCTGTCGATTGCCATCGGCCAAGAAAGCGCCGCCACCAGTTGATAAAATGCACGGCGTTCCGCGCAGCAATCGCGCCAGAACCTCGGCCTCACGCGCGCGAAAAAACGCCTCGCCATCGCGTTCAAAAATCTCGGCTATGCTGCGGTTGGCGGCGGATACGATCTCATCATCTGAATCAAGAAAGGGCACAGCCAAATGCCGTGCCAAAGCCGTGCCGACAGCCGTTTTCCCCGCCCCCATCATGCCGATCATGACAACAGTCTTTTTCAGTCGCCCCATGTGACCGTTGGCCCCCACACCCACAGTTTGACGCTACCCACGTGACCTACATCCAGCGGGCAATCGCCGAATGCGATCTTTCTTTCTTGAATGGCGTGAACTCTGTGAAATTGCCATATACAATCGTTCAAACCGCGCGCCGCAATTTAGTGCCGCATATAAAAAGAAGGAACTTTGGGGCATGATGAAATTGATCAAAGCTGTGCTGGTTCTGGCAGTACTGGGCGTGATAGGTTTGACGGGCTTTGCATATCTTGCCGATCTTTCGCCAAACAAATCCGAGGTCAGACTGCCAGTGGTATTGAATGCAGATCAGTAGGGGTAAGACCGCGGCAGCCCTGCTTGCGGCATGGATGGTTTTTGGAAATTCCGCACAAGCGGACGCGCCACTATCGGCGATTGATTGGCTGTCAGAATCTGTAGCCACCCCCGCCGCGGCCCCGGTTGCCCAAGAACCCGCCGTATCGGGCAATGCGCTGCCGTCAGATGTGGCAGTATCGGTGATCGGTGGGCCGTCACTGGATGCGACAGGTTTATTGCTGCCAGAAAAAACCGGGCTGCCCGCAAATCTGTGGGGGCTTGGCCTGACTGCAGAAATTGCGGCACTGATCACACAGGAACGATCGGATACTCTGCCAGCCCTACAGCAGCTTTTGATCACCATTCTGCTGGCGAAATCCGACGCGCCAACCGATTCCGGCAAGGGCGGCATTTTGCTTTTGTCGCGCGTTGATAAATTGCTGCAGATGGGCGCACTTGATCAGGCATCCGCCTTGCTTTCAGCCGCCGGATCGACCGAGCCCGAATTGTTCCGGCGCAGCTTCGATGTGGCTTTGCTGGTGGGCACCGAAGATGCGGCGTGCAAGACGATGCAGGCCGCACCTAATCTTGCACCAACCTTTCCGGCCCGTATTTTTTGCCTTGCACGGTCTGGCGATTGGAACGCAGCCGCCTTGGCACTGCGAACCGGGCAGGCTTTGGGCTACGTGACGCCAGAGGATGACGCGCTTTTATCGCGGTTTTTGGACCCTGATCTATACGAAGACGAGCCTGTGCCAGACGCACCCGCCCATCCGACGCCGCTGATTTGGCGGATGTTTGCCGCCATTGGCGAGCCGCTGCCAACCAGCAATCTGCCCTTGGCTTTTTCCCATGCCGAATTGCAGGACACCTCTGGCTGGAAGGCCCAGATCGAGGCGGCTGAGCGGTTGGTCAAAGCCGGAGCCATCCCTGCCGACATTTTGGTGCAGCTTTATACTGACCGGCAGCCCGCCGCATCTGGCGGAGTCTGGGACCGGGTTGCGGCCATGCAAGACTTTGAAGCCGCACTTGAAAACGGCAACGCCGTAAAAATTGCGCAGGCTTTGCCGATTGTCTGGTCGCAAATGGTGGCGATGGAATTGGAAGTGCCGTTTGCTCAGCTATACGCGACAGCTCTGTCGAAACTTGCCCTACAAGGTGAGGCAGGGAAATTGGTGTTTCATATTGCATTGTTGTCAGGCGGTTATGAAAGCTTTGCCAAATCGCATGTCGCTGTTGCCACAGATGACGCATTTCTGACCGGTCTTGCGCGCGGGCAATTGGAAGGCGTGGTGATACCCGACAGTTTGGGCCGGGCTATTGCGCCGGCATTTCTGGCCCCGACGCCATCGCCGGAGGCGCTGGTTTTGTTAAATCAGGGCCGCGTGGGCGAGGCGATATTGATGGCGATAGACCGGGTTGGCCGCGGTGTTCAGGGCGATCTGCAAGGCGTTACGGAAGGGCTGTCCCTGCTGCGCCGGGTCGGACTTGAAGATGTGGCACGGCAGACTGCGCTGGAGCTGATGTTGCTGGAACGCCGGGGGTAATTGCGCATGTCGGATATGCACCGCTGGATATCGGCCTTGCTTGATGCACAATCGGCGGAACAAGGATCAGCGCGCAACACACTTTTGGCTTACGGGCGCGATCTGAAAGATTTTGCGGGTTGGCTGTCGCACCGAGGTCTCGATTTTGATCGCGCCTCGCAGCAAGACGTTGAGGCTTATTTGATCTTTTGCACCGCCACTGGCCTGTCGAAAGCAACCCGCGCCAGACGCCTGTCAGCCATCCGCCAAATGTTCCGCTTTGCCCATGACGAAGGTTGGCGTGCCGATAACCCGGCATTACGCATGAAAGGCCCCGGCCGCGATGTGCGCTTGCCCGGCACGCTGGATCATGCAGAGGTTGATGCGCTTATTGACGCGGCGAAAACCTTCGGGCGGGCGGATGCGGACCGCAAACGCAATGGCGCGTTGCTGGAACTGCTTTACGCAACAGGAATGCGGGTTTCGGAATTGGTGGAATTGCCTGTGCAAGCGGTGCGCGGTGCGCCACGGATGATCTTGATACGCGGCAAAGGCGACAAGGAACGTATGGTGCCGCTGTCCCCGCCGGCCATGCAGGCCCTGTCAGATTGGCTATCTGTGCGTGATCAGGCTGACGATGTTGCGCGGTTGGCGGGCAGGCCTGTGTCGAAATATCTGTTTCCCGGCACCGGCGCCGCTGGCCATCTGTCGCGCCAGCATTTCTATCTGTTGATCAAAGATATCGCGGCGGCGGGCGGCGTGTCGCCAGCCAAAGTAACGCCACATACCCTGCGCCATGCCTTTGCCACGCATCTGCTGGCCGGGGGGGCCGACCTTCGGGCCATACAAATGCTGCTGGGCCATGCCGATATCGCCACCACCGAAATCTATACCCATGTGCTGGATGAGCATCTGAAAACGCTGGTTCTGGAACATCACCCTTTGGCAAAGAAACTCTAGCGCCGCGATCCGAACAAAGACCCAAGCACGCCGCGAATGATGGCTTGCCCGGACTTGGTGCCAAGCTGGCGGGCAAAACTTTTGGCAAACGTCGTGCCAATTGAATCGCCGCGCGGCTTTGCGGCAGGCCTGGCCCGCGCATCGCTGCCGTCGTTGTAGCGTCGGGCGGACTTGAAATCATCCAGGTTCTGATGCAAATCCCCCGGTTTTGGGTTTGCCGCCATACGTTCGGTTTCTGCGGCATCACGCGCAGCGGCGTCGGACTTGGCGCGCAGGCGTTCGTAAGCGCTGTCGCGGTCAATCAATGCGTCGTACTTGCCGTGCATCGGTGACGCCGCGATCAGGGCGGCCCGGATGGCCGGATCTATGGGGCCAAGCTGTGACGACGGCGGACGCACCAGCGTGCGTTCAACGATGCCGGGAATACCCTTCAGTTCCAGAAACGACGTCACGGCCTCACCCGTGCCCACATCGCGAATGGCGTCTTCGGTCGCAAAACGCGGATTGGCGCGGTAGGTGTCTGACGCCATGCGCAAGTCTTTTTGATCCTTTGCGGTGAAAGCACGCAAAGCGTGCTGGACCCGGTTGCCAAGCTGGCCCAGAATGTTTTCTGGCACATCGGCGGGGTTCTGGGTGATGAAATACACGCCTACACCTTTGGACCGGATCAGCCGCGCCACCTGTTCCACCTTCGATACCAATGCCTTGGGCGCGTCTTCAAACAGCAAATGCGCCTCGTCGAAAAAGAACACCAGTTTTGGTTTATCGGGATCGCCAATTTCAGGAAGATTTTCAAACAGCTCTGATAACAGCCATAGCAGAAACGTCGCATAAAGCCGGGGCGACGACATCAACCGATCCGCCGCCAGAATATTCACCCGACCCGCGCCATTTGCGTCGCACACCATCAAATCAGCCAGATCAAGCGCGGGCTCGCCAAACAATTGCACGCCGCCTTCGTTTTCAAGCACCAGCAGGCGCCGCTGGATAGCCCCCACAGATGTGGCAGAGACAAGGCCGTATCTTGTGCTGATTTCGCTGGCATTTTCGCCGATGAACACCAGCAAAGCCTGCAAATCTTTTAGATCAAGGATAGGAAGCTGTTCTTCATCCGCAAGCCGGAACGCGACGTTCAATACGCCTTCCTGCGGTTCGGTCAATTCCAGCAGGCGTGACAACAGCAATGGCCCCATCTCGGCCACGGTGGCGCGGATCGGATGACCTTTTTCGCCGAACAAATCCCAGAATGTAACCGGAAACGCCTTGTATTCCAGCGTATGCCCAATGGTTTTGCACCGGGCCATAAAGGCATCGTGCAACTTGCCTGATGCCGATCCAGCCGCGCCAATGCCCGACAAATCCCCCTTCACATCTGACAGAAAGACAGGAACACCCGCCGCAGAAAACCCTTCTGCCAGCACCTGCAGTGTCACGGTTTTGCCTGTGCCCGTCGCCCCGGCAATCAGGCCATGCCGGTTGCCGTATTTCAAAAGCATTGATTGAGGAATGGCGTAGCCTTCGCCGCCGCCGCCAACGAAAATACTGTCTTCACCGCTCACGCGCATTCCTCCGGTTGTTTGTTCTGGGCGGCCCAGATCTGACCGCATGATGATTTGCGCTGAAAATACATTGTTAACCCTTTTGTGCCAGTGTCGATCTTGCAGGCTTGGCACATATGTCATTCCTGCGGTGTACTTCCTCCCTGTTAGGCCTTGCCGCGCCCTTGAAAAGGCGCGGTTTTTTTCAACTGAATTCCGAAAATCACGATTGGTTTTTATGTTGACGCAACTGGAATTCAGCCGTAGCGTCCCCAGCATAAGTCGGCCAGTCCGACAGGGAGCAATAAATAAAATGGAAAGGGGCCAGTTTTCTGGCCCCTTTTCTTTTCACCGACAAGATTTCTTGTGACCGACAAGCGCGGGACAGAACCGGCACACGGCACAGGACGCGTTCCGCTCAGGCGCATTTTCGGGCCTGACTTGCCCAAACCGCCATGCTAAACGCGGTGCATGGATGCCCAGACCAGACAGGACTTGCTATGACCAGACTGACCCACACCCTTGCACTGCTGTTTTGCCTTGCCGGATCATCTGCCAGCTTTGGCCAGGAGGCGGCTGCACCCGCTGATCCGGCTGCAACCACGGATGCCCCGGTCGCAGCCACGGCAACCGATTTGTCGCTTGGCACAGAAGTCGGCGGCAATACTGGCCCCGGCAGCACGTATGTTGCGGCAAGTTTCGAAAGCTGGGAACAGCGCTGTGTGCGCGCGCCAGAAGGTAGCGTTGATACCTGCCAGCTTTACCAGCTGTTGAAGGACGCAAAGGGCAATTCGGTTGCTGAAATCACCCTGTTTGGCTTGCCTGACGGTCAAGAAGCTGCCGCAGGTGCAACGGTTATCGCCCCGCTGGAGACGCTTTTGACCGAAGGGATGCTGCTGCAGATCGATACAGGCAAGGCGAAAGCCTATCCCTTTACCTGGTGTTCTTCGATTGGATGCATCGCGCGTATCGGTCTGACAAACGGCGAAGTCGACGCCTTGAAAAAAGGCAACAAGGCCACACTGACCATTGTGCCAGTTGTGGCGCCAACCGAAAAAGTCCTGCTTGATGTGTCGCTTAAAGGCTTCACCGCAGGTTTCGCGGCGGTGAATGACGCGAATGCCAAGGCAGATGCAGCCGCCAAGGCCGCTGCCCCGGCACCGTAAATCTGGCTGAAGTTCAGATCTTAAAACGCCGCTTGATTTCGGGCGGCGTTTTTTATGGCGCCCGACGCAGCGCCAGCACTGCATTAAGCCCGCCAAACGCAAAGGCATTTGACAGGCACACATCAACAGACGCCTCGCGGGCGACATTCGGCACTATATCAACAGCGCAGTCAGGATCAGCATCCTGATACCCAATAGTCGGGGCAATAACCCCGTCGCGCAGCGCCATGATGCAGGCCAACAGTTCTACTGCGCCCGTGCCCCCGATCAAATGGCCATGCATGGCTTTGGTCGAAGACATCATCAAATGACGTGAATGGCCGCCAAAGACCTCTGAAACAGCCGCGCATTCCACCCGATCATTTGCGGCAGTTCCGGTGCCATGGGCATTGATGTAACCCACATCGTCTACATTTAGCCGCGCATCGCGCAGGGCGCCCGATATTGCCCGTGCGGCACCTTGTTTTGACGGCATGACGATATCTGATGCATCCGATGTCATCGAAAATCCAATAACCTCGGCCAAAATATCCGCACCACGCGCCTTGGCATGATCGAAATTTTCAAACACGAAAACCCCGGCCCCTTCGCCCTGCACCATGCCGTCCCGGTTGCGCGAAAAAGGCCGACACGCGGTGTTCGACATCACGCGCAAGCCTTCCCACGCCTTAAGACCGCCAAACGACAGCATCGATTCAGATCCGCCGGTCAGCATGACCTTGGCGCTCCCTGCCCGGATCATCTGAAACGCAAGACCCATTGCGTGGTTCGAACTTGCACAGGCCGTCGCCACAGTAAAGCTGGGGCCAAGCAACTGCAATTCCATCGAAATATGGCTGGCCGCTGCATTGTGCATCAGTTTTGGCACAACAAACGGGTGCACGCGATTCTTTCCTTCGGCGTAGACGGCGCGGAAATTATCATCCCAAGTGTTCAGCCCACCACCAGCCGTGCCCAGCACAACGCCCGCATCAAGGCCCAGATCGCCATCAAAGCTCAAACCAGATTGCGCCACCGCCTGCCGCGCTGCAACCACCGCGAATTGGGCAAACCGATCAAGCAATCCAAGCTGTTGGCGGCTGAAATGGTGATCCGGCGCCCAGTTGTGGATCTGCCCGCCGATACCAATAGAAAGGCGATCCCTATCCCGGATATCCAAAGCCGTTATGCCACAGCGCCCCTCGCGAAAGGCGGCATAGGTGCCCGCAACATCAAGCGCCAAAGCGTTGACCGTTCCCGCCCCGGTAATCACGACCCGGTTCATGTGGTTTTTTGTGCGATCAGCTCTTCAATCGCGGCGACGATGGCCGCGATTGAAGACATATCAAATTCAGGGTTCTGCAGGTTATTGGCATTGAAAGGCACCGATATATCAAAGGCCTCTTCAAGCGCGAAAATCACCTCTACCAGCCCCAGACTGTCCAGCCCAAGACCGGCGAGCGAGCTGTCAGACTGCACATCAGCCACTTCAAGAACCGCCTGTTGCGCTATGATTTCAATCACTTTTCTTTCAACGTCTACGGTCATGCCTTGTCAGATCGCTTTGGCTTTTTGGGGGCATCTTCCCCGACGCCGCCTTCCAGCAAAGCCTCGATCGCAGCGACACGCAGGGCAAGCCGCGGCAGACGGCGCAATGCTTTTTGCAATTCGATATGCGTATCCATCTTTACCGCCGGATAGCCCAGCAAAACGCGTCCGGCCGGTGCATTGGTCAATATCCGCGTGCCGCCCCCGGCAATGACATCATCGCCAATGAAAATATTGTCCGACACACCAACCTGGCCGCCGAGCACCACCCTGTCACCGATCCGCACCGATCCTGCGACGCCAACCATGCCACATAGCAAACAATCCCGGCCAATTTGCACATTATGTGCGATGTGCACCAAATTATCCAACTTTGTGCCCGTGCCAATACTGGTATCGCGGATCGTGCCCCTGTCGACACAGGTATTCGCGCCAATTTCAACATCATCACCAATTTGCACCGATCCAAGTGAATGGATACGGGTCCAACTTTGGTTTTTCGTGCCATGCGTCTTGCCCAGGCTTTCGCGCGCTTCTTCTACGCCAGATTTTTCTGCCGTGACAAAGGAAAATCCATCTGACCCGATCACTGCACCGGGTTGGCAGATGAACCGATCGCCGATCATCACGCGCGCGCCGATACGCACACCCTCAAGGATCAACGCATCGGCCCCGATCCGCGTGCCCTGTGCAATGGACACATGCGACGCGATCCGCGCACCAGCGCCAATCACCACCCCTGCGCCGATGCTGACAAACGGCCCAATCGCACCGCCGGTGCCAATCACGGCGGTTGGATCGACCAATGCCATGGCGTGAATACCGGGTTCGATTGCTGGGCCTGCATCCAGATACCGGGTCAATCCAGCCATTGCAAAACGCGATCTTGGCGCAAATATCGCGCCCCTCAATCCCAATGCCTGCCAATCAGCACCCGGCCAAAGCACCGCTGCTTGGGCCTTGCCAAGTTTCAGGCCGTCGGCATACCGAGGGTCCATGGCAAGGGCCAGGTCGTTTGGTCCGGCACTTGCAGGCTCTGACGCGCCGTCGATGACCATATCAAGGTCGCCCACAGCCTCCGCCCCAAGGGCAGCAGCAATATCGCGCAAGCGGTGATCCATGGATTACCCCGTCGTCAACTGGTGGCGCGCAGATGCCACCCCAGCATCCGATTTAGCCCTGAACGCCACGCAACGCCACCCCGGCCTCTGACAGCGCGGTAAAGATCAGCGCGTCCCTGCCATAAACATCGCGGCGGTAAGTCATTTTACCTTTGGTGTTAGGATAAGCCGTGAAATACACCAGATGCACCGGCACCGGCATGATCAACTTTACGGATGATTCCCGGCCGGTATTCAAAATCCGCGCAAATTCGCTTGCAGGATCATCCGTCTGAACGGTCAGCAAAGCATGGGCAAAGTCTACCGGGTCGCCAAGCCGAATACAGCCATGACTGAAATCGCGCACCTCTTGTGCAAACAGGGATTTCGACGGCGTATCATGCAGATAGATGTTGTAGGGATTGGGAAACATGAACTTCACCACCCCCAAAGCATTGTCATCCGATGGCGCCTGACGCATGGAAAACGGGAATGTTTTCGCAGTGTAGGCGGCAAAGTTGATCGCCCCGCGCGGCACGATACGGCCATTCCTGTCGATGATATTCAGTTGCCCGGCAGCATTTGGGTTGCGCTGCAGCAGTGGCAGATATTCCTTGGTGGTAATCGATCTTGGCACGTTCCACGACGGGTTGATCACCATAAATTCGATCTGGTCCGAGAATTCTGGCGTGCGGCGGTCAGCCTCATTTTTGCCAACGACGGACCGCGTCTCGAAAGTCACTTTGCCGTGGTCGATAATCTTGGCACTGAAATCCGTCAGGTTCACCCAAACATAGCGCGCGCCGCGGTCTATGTTCAGCCAGCGTTCCCGCTCCATTGCGACAAGCACAGATTTCAGTCGATCTTCAGGGCTGATATTCAACTGTCTGATCGTGCTTTCACTTGCAATTCCAGTGGCTTCAAGGCCGACATTCACCTGAAATTCTTGCACCGCTGCCTGCAGATTGGCGTCATAGATTTGCGTGGCTGTCTTTGGCAGATATTTCAAAGCCACCAGCCGGTCACGCAACTGCACGACAGGATTTCCCGCAGCACCTGATTTTATTGCAATAGCGTCAATATCGCTGCCCCAACCGCCCTCGGCAATCACTGCTTGAAGGGTTAGCCTTTCCTTCATCAACAGCGCATAGGCAGGGCTTTTTGGCGGCAAGCTGCGCAAATATTCCAGCGGGTTAGCAGCCGTGATTGCTGTCAAACTGGCCAAGGGGTCCAGCACCGGCACTTCGCGCACAATACCTGCATCAATTTTTGACGGAACAAGCACGCCGGAATGCACATCATGCGCATAGTCCAGAAACGCACGGGTCATCATGACCTCAAGCCGCCCCCGGTCGCCTTCTGTGCGCGCACTGGCATAGGCCATCCGCAGCGCCTCGGCATCATAGCGAACCACCGGCAGGCCGTGGTCTGCCGCATTTTCCAGAACCGTCAGCAGCGCATTGCGCCGGTCAGCATCATCGGCGCTGGTCCACACAGTGTCGTAGCCAGACGTGCGATACCACGCCGCAATGGCATCATCCGATGCGGCGGATTCAGCGACAGCCTGAAGATACGCGGTAGATTGTGCAAAGACAGGATCGGCACTGTAGCCGACGGTCAAAAACGCACTTAAAACAAATCCGAAATGACGAGAGAACCCTCGCTGAGACGTAGAAAAAATCATTCAGTCCTCTGGCATGGCAGCAATCACAACTGTCACAGAACCTTGGCTAAAAATCGACGACTGTCCATGCACAACTTGGTCAGCTTTGGTATCCAATAGCGCAATTGTGCAAGCAAAGCGGGCTTAGAACAACCACAGGTTTATTTCCGCCACTTTCGCCACCTTAAGCAATTTTTTGCCTATTGTCCTTGAAATAGTCACAAGCGGACATTCCGGACTTGGGCTTAGATTCGATTTATGCCATAAGATCCTGTGTCTGAGGACATGTAGACAGGGAGGACCGCCAAAAAGGTGGCCTGCCACGAGGGACGGGGCGATAGTCAGAATGACAAATACGACACTTCCGGTGATATCTCGGCGTGGGATTATGGGCGCGTTTGCCGCCACAGCCGTGATTGCAGCGCCAACCTATAGCAACGCTTTTGGATTGCTTAAGGGGGCTGGCGACATTCGGCGGGTGAAGATGTATTCTGGACGAACCGGTGAATCTATTGATACAATCTACTGGGTCGAAGGCGAATATATCCCCGAAGTATTGAAGGAAATCAATCACTTCATGCGGGATTGGCGGTCGGATGAAGCCATCAAGATCGACCCGCGCAACATGGATATTCTTGCGGCCGCACACCGGCTGATGGATGTCAAAGAACCCTACATGCTGCTGTCGGGTTATCGCAGTCCTGCGACCAATGCGATGCTTCGTTCGCATTCCAGAGGCGTGGCCAAACACTCACTTCATATGGTAGGTCAGGCTGCCGATTTGCGGCTTCAGTCGCGATCTGTTTCACAGATGGCGAAGGCCGCTTCTGCCTGTGCTGCCGGTGGTGTCGGCCATTATTATCGGTCTAACTTCGTCCATATGGACTGCGGCCCTGTGCGCACATGGGGTGGCTGAGCCACTGCATTCGTTCAAGTTTTAACGACAAACATGGGTGCCTGATCGCGCCCCTTGCCAATATCCAGCCAAACCATTGTTTCGAAAAAACGATCAATCCAGAAGTGACTGAACCTCGTCTTTTGGTTTGCGCTTGAATCCCATGGCCACCACGAATTTTTCAGAACTGTCCGCACGCGATGCCGGCGGTTTGACATTGGCCACCTTGGTGAAGTTCTTTTTCAACAGGGTTTGCATACTCGCCTCTGCGCCGCCGGCCAGGACTTTGGCGACAAAAGTACCGCCTTCCTCCAATACATCAAAGGCAAATTCAATCGCCGCTTCGCACAAGGCGATGATGCGCAGGTGATCGGTGCCCTTGTGACCCGATGACGCCGCCGCCATGTCAGACAACACAACATCGGCAGTCCCACCTAGCCAATCTTTAACCTTCTGATCAGCACCCTCTTCCAGAAAATCCAGCTGATGCAACTGCGCCCCGGCAATCGGCTCGATCTCTTGCAGATCAACCCCCAGCACGGTTCCCACAGGCTTTGACTTGCGGTCTGACAGCGCATTGACCCGCACAACAGCCACCTGACACCAGCCACCGGGCGCACAGCCAAGATCGACCACCCGCGCGCCGGGTTTGAAGAAGCCGTATTTATCATCCAGCTCCAATATTTTGTAGGCTGCGCGGCCGCGGTAGCCTTCACGCTTGGCGCGTATGACATAAGGATCGTTCAACTGCCGTTCCAACCAAAGGGTTGACGACAGTTTGCGCCCCTTGGCGGTTTTCACACGCACGCGCAATTCGCGTTGGCCGCGCCCGGATGTGGCTTTTTCAGTGGTCATTCGTAGGGTCCGTCTTCAAGAACGCCGTCTGCGCTCATTTGTGCATAAAGCAGGCCCTCGCGCAAACCACGGTCCGCGACAGAAAGCCTGTCGGTGGGCCATATCCGCATCAGCGCCTGAAGGATAGCCGCCCCTGACATGATCAGCGAATGTCTGTCGCGCCCAATACGGGGGTCAGACCGGCGGCCTTCTGGGCCAAGGACAAGAAATTCGCGGATCACATAGTCGATTTGGTCGGATGTCATTAGCAAACCGTCCACCTTGGCCCGGTCATAGCGTCTGAGCCCTAAAAACGACGCGGCCACAGTGGTTATCGTGCCGGAGGTGCCAATGATCTGAAACCCTTCGCGCGGGTTCTCGGCGTTATAGGGCGAAAAGCTGGCCAGGTTTTCCTCAAAAAACCAACTCATCAAGGCGAAGCGCGCGCCGTCATCGTCTACGTCGGCGAATTGATCTTTCAAAGTGGCCACACCCAAAGGCACCGATATCCAATCCACCACACGGGCAGATGGCGCGTCGCCGGTCTGCACAAACCCCGAATGCAGCCGCATGATGGCGCGGGGGCGGTCTTCGGGGGGCACCGCCGAAAGGTCAATCCAGACCAATTCGGTGGACCCACCACCAATATCAACAACCAAAAGCTGCTCGGTGCGCGGTGATACCAGCGGTGCACAGGAAATCACCGCAAGACGGGCTTCTTCTTCGGGTTGGATCACTTCCAGCGACAACCCGGTTTCGCGCTTGACCTGGCGGATAAATTCGCGGGCATTGCGGGCACGGCGGCACGCCTCGGTGGCGACCAGCCGCATCCGGCGCACATTGTGCTTTTCGATCTTCTTTTGGCAGATTCGCAGGGCTTGAATGGTCCGCGCCATCGAGGCCCGCGACAGCTTACCAGACGCTTCAAGCCCTGCCCCAAGTTGAACCGTTTTGGAAAAGCTGTCCAAGACCTGAAACTGACTGCCCCGTGGTTGGGCAATCAGCATTCGACACGAATTCGTTCCCAAATCCAAAGCAGCATAAAGCTGCGTGGTTGGGTCTTCGGGGGGCGAAGACGGTTCTACCGAAACTGCGGCCGTAAAGCCGCCTGTCTCTGGGATCGCGTCCGCCCCCGGGGGACGCTCGGGCGTCATATTGCGCCCTCCAATGTGGTTGAGATCAGGGTAGACCCAGCCGCCCCCTTAGGCAAGCACGGATCGGCCAAGCATGTATGGCCTTCATGATATGAATGAAAACTTCGGGCACAGCCCCACCTCGCACAGCCGCGCGAAGTCATGTAATTGGAACAGGCTATGGGTGCACGGGTCGCTTGAAGCTTTGTTTATGTCGAAAACCGACTCTGCGCGTCGGTAATCGGCGCTAGAACGGGTCAAGGTATAAACGGTGGGGAATCAAAGATGCCAGATGTAGTAGTGGTTTTTTGGCGCGATATCCCAGCGCAAGTCATTGTCGGCAAAGGCAGGGCTGCATCAAAGGTAAAGCTGACCGAACGGTTTGAGCAGGCAATAGACCGCTGTGCGATGAAAATCGGCGCGCGCGATGCAGACAGCTATCTTGCCGAATGGCGCAAAGCCGCCCCCTACCCGGTCGAAGGCGACCAGGCCGAGATTGCGGCAAGCGAGGCCGCGCGGATCGAAGCCGAATTCGACACAGCCCGCCTGAAAACTTTGATAGATGCTGACGGCTGGGCCTGACCCCCTGACCCTTTAGGAAATGCAAAATGGCCCTGTTTAACTTTCGTCGAGATCAGCACGCTGTTGCCACACCCGCCGCTGATGTCGAAGCGTTCTTGCAGAATTATTCCATCGAAGTGATGCCACGCACCGCCGAAAAGGTCGACGATTTCAAGGCGCTGCTGCCGACCGGCACCCGCGTCTACATCGCCCATATTGAGGGCACACCAATTGAAGATATGGTAGCAACAGCCAAGCGACTGAATGCGGATGGCTTTCCGGTGATGCCGCATTTTCCGGCAAGGATCATCGCAGATCGGGCGACGTTGAACGACTGGATTGCCCGCTACAAAGGCGAGGCGGATGTCAAGCAGGCGCTTCTGCTGGGCGGCGGCGTGAATACCCCGGCGGGGGATTTTGACAGCTCGATGCAGTTGCTTGAAACCGGCGCGTTTGATGGCTTCGCCCGCCTGCACGTGGCAGGCCATCCGGAAGGTAACAAGGATATCGACAAAGACGGCGGCGACCGCATCGTGATGCAGGCTTTGCGCTGGAAACAAGCGTTCAGCGACCGCACGGATGCGAAAATGGCGATTGCGACGCAGTTTTGCTTTGATGCGGCCCCGGTGATTGCCTGGGCAGACAAGCTGGCCGCAGCGGGGGTATCCCTGCCGATCCACATTGGCATTGCTGGCCCGGCCAAGCTGCAAACCCTGATCAAATTTGCCATTGCCTGCGGTGTCGGTCCATCCTTGCGCGTGCTGCAAAAGCGGGCGATGGATGTCACCAAGTTATTGCTGCCGTATGAGCCGACGGATGTGGTGCAGGCCTTGGCCGCGCACAAAACCGCCAATCCGGATTTCGGCATCGAGTCCGTGCATTTCTTTCCGCTTGGCGGTATCAAGACCAATGCC
>JAYSPY010000097.1:0-5879 GCA_043721855.1 Pseudorhodobacter sp. | reverse complement strand
TCGCCAAAAAACGTGCGCCCGCCCCATATTTTTGCCCTTGGCTTGCGCTCGGCAAAGGCCACCAGTTGGTCAATAGCACCGTTCAAAACAATCGTATCGGGGTTAAGAAGTAAGACATACTCGCCCCGAGCCCGCTTTGCTGCAATGTTATTGCCTTTGGCAAAACCGTGATTGTCCTGCTCCGCCATCAGCAAAACATCTGGAAACTCTGCAGCGACAGCCTCAGCAGAGCCATCTTGTGATTTGTTATCAATAACGATCACCTCATGCGGGATTTGGGTTTGCACCGCAACAGACCGCAAACACGCCAGCGTCATTTCACGCGTGTTGTAACTTACAATCAGAACAGAAACTTTAGGAACTGCGTCAATCACGAATGAACTGCCAAAAAAGGCCCATACAGGCAGGTTTGTGCCCTTGTTCCATGGCAAAGGAGCTACATCAAGCAATCTGTGCGCTAGTGAGGCGAATTCAGCCAATCTACCAGCCTTGTCTCGAAATTTTTGGCCAGACCGGGCCCAGACAATGTGTAACGCTTTTGCGCCCCAGCGCTTGATATCTGCATAAAAACACCGGGTGCGATGGTCATGCCTGTAGCTTGGACAGAGCGACTCCCTGATTTTGTGGGTCGCAGGGCGGAAATCAGCACGGCTTGCTCTGCCACAGGCGTTGTTGGCGCCGCAGCCTGCAGCATTTGCACCAAACGGGGGGCCAGGGTCGCATCCGCCTCAAGTGCCGCTGCCAGCGCCAACCCCATGCGCTCAGAAATCATAGTAGGAAACTTCAACACCCCGTCCAGCTGCCTGAACACAGACACGAACGTGCCTATTTTGGATCTTTTTGCGCGGCTAGCGCTTGAAAAAAGATGCCTGAGCGCGGCCTGTACATCCGGATACACACCAGCATCTGCTGCCTTTGCGGCAATGCGGGCACGCTCGTAATGTCCAAGGCCAACACGGATTTCATTTTCTTCCACCATGGCCAGATACGCGTCTTGCGACCCGTCCGGTCGGCGTAACAGAGCCTGTATATGGGAAAAACGGGTCTCGCCGGTTTGTGCATAGAGATCGCTTAACGCCATAAGCCGACGCCAACCCGAAATAAGCCCGAAACGCCCGGCCCCCAGATCAACCAGATCAACCGGTGTCTGCTGCCCGCGTGCGCGCAGGCTTTCACGCAGCGCGGCCATGTCCTCATCATCATGGTGAATACGGTCGCGCAAAAGATGATCCACCTCGATCGCCGACAACGGCACCGATTGTATCAACCGCCCTTCGGCACGGGCCGAATGCAATTCTGCGCTGACCTCGTGCAATGCCGCCGCCGTGGCCGCATCACCCGCCATCTGTGCAATCGGGGCGGCGCTGCGCGAAACAGACCCGAATGGCCCGGTTAGAGCCTTATTCTCCAAGGGCGCGGGGGCAAGATATGTGTCTTGCGGCGGGGTCAGTCGCATCCGTTTTGCCAATTTTGCCTCCCTAAACCACGATATACATGTTTTCAGCCATGTTAGAGCCTTTTTTGGGGGCAGGGGGCCTAAACCAACTTGCCCTGTGCCTTTACTTCATCGCGTCGCCAGACACCCAACAGCAGCCGTTTGAACGCTGCATAGGTTTCATCAAAGGTCTCCCGCCCCCGTGTATAGGTATCCCGGTTGAAATCGCGGTAATCCGCCTCGTAGATGCCGGAAATACGCTCGCCCGCTTGCCCGATCAGCGCCGTAAAATCCTGCCGGTAGGGGCTAAGACTGCGCCCCAGATAGGCTTGCATCAGCCCCGCCAGTTCCGCCTGCTGAGCACCATCATAGCGGGTGATCACCGCGCGCACCGCATCCCATTCAAAAGCCAGTTCCGGCCGCCCCAAGGCGCGTGCCGCCATGTTTTCCCCGGTTTCAATCGACGAAAAGGTTTGATGCAGCATGTCAAAGAACCGTCCCGTGGAATCGAACTCCAGAAACGACGCGCCCACCGGCACTAACAGGATGTCTGACGCAGCCAGCCCGTTGATGGTGAGGTAGCCAAGGGCAGGGGGCGTATCCAGCAGCACGATGTCATAGGCATCCAGCACGCCGTCGGCGGCCAGCATATCGGTCAGCGCATCCCACAGCTTCCAGCCGCGCGCCTGCATCCGCCAGACCGGGATCTGGAATTCCGCCCAATACAGGTTCAACTGCGCACCGATCAGATCGACATTCGGCCAATGGGTTTTCTGGATGATATCTTGTGCCTTGATCCCAAGTGCCTCGGTCATCGTCTCGTCCAGGGGCAGGGGGGCTTCACCGCGTGCCAGACGGCTTTGGTTTTCTGCCCGCAAATGCCCGGCGTAATGCCGCGCAATCAGCGGAAACACCGTTTGCCATTCATCCGCCACCCGCCCGCCAAAGATCGACGTCATGGAGCCCTGGCTATCCAGATCGATCACCAGCACCTTGTAGCCATCCAGCGCCGCTGACATGGCCAGATGCGCCGCCGTTGATGTCTTGCCCACACCGCCCTTGAAATTGGCCACAGCGACGATTTTCGCAGGCAGGCCCTTGGGCCGGTAGGGCAGGTATTCCTTGGCGCGGGATCCTTCCGCCGCGAAATGCGCGCGCAGCCGCAGCACGTCGTCCAGCATGAACCATTTCGCCCCGGTCTCTGTTTCTGATCTTCCCTGCGGCAGATCCGGATTGGCCTTCAGCACCCGGCGGAAATGCGCAGGCGCCACCGGGATCAGGTAGCGGGTAATTTCCCAGGTGGAAAACAGTCGCAGGGTCTTGCGACCTTCTTCCTTGATGCCCCGGCTTGAAAGATCAGCGCGGCCCCGGGCACAGGCATCAGCAAGGGCTGCAAAATCTGCAGTGCCCGCCGCTGGCCCCAAATCGGCAAGAGCGGCTTCTGGATTGATGTTGAAATAGGGCGGTGTGGTTTCACTGTCTTTGGACATTGCTTGCCCCATATGCGTTGTTTTACCCGGTATATCATAAAACATAGCATATGGAAGAAAAGAGCGCATAAAACGCTTTATTTCTAAGCAATTTCAGGGATTTCGGGTGTGCTGCAGCGTTTGGTCCTGCGGCGCCGTCATTTTTTAATGTTATAAATTGAGTTATTTAATTAGTTAAGGAAAATCCGTGTTTGTCTAAGCCATTGTTTGTAGTGCTGGAACGGGTTTTTTTCTGGACAGTGGTGACTCTGAACCCCCGATGATGCGACTCTGATCCCCCGTTCGTGCGACTCTGATCCCCCGAAAGCTTTGCTGGACCAGGGCTGTGGATAACTCTAGCGTGGTGTCACTAAAACCACGAAACGAATCTCGGACTGCCGAAGTTTTTACGGCCAGAACCGGGACGATGATTGGGCAGAGACAGTGACAATTACAGCCATCCGCAGGGCAGGGGGCCTGATGCCCGCACGGCATCAAACAGGCGATTTTTTCGTCTGTGATATCCTTGATGCGCTGCCCAAGGACGATTTGGCGACGATGGAACACCCGGTGTTTTCGCTTGCCACAAAGCCTGATCTGCGGATCCTGAGCTATGCCCATAACGGCGTGGATATCACCGTGACGCCGTCCGTGCGCGGGCTGGCCACCATCCATGACAAAGATATCCTGATTTATTGCATCAGCCAGTTGATGGCCGCCTTGAACGCAGGCCGTGCGATCAGCCGCATTGTGACACTGCGCGCCCATGATCTTTTGGTTGCGACCAACCGTGAAACCTCGGGCGACGCGTATCGTCGCTTGCGCGAGGCGTTTGAGCGTCTTGCCGGCACCCGCATCACCACCAACCTCGCGATGGACGGTATCGAAGTGACGCGCGGCTTTGGCCTGATCGAGGGCTGGGAGATTGCCCGCAAAACCCGGGGTGGCCGGATGATATCGGTGTCTGTCACCCTGTCGGACTGGCTGTTTCGCGCGGTGATGTCATCGGCGGTGCTGACGCTGAGCCGCGATTATTTTCGGCTGCGCAAACCGCTGGAACGCCGCATCTATGAACTGGCGCGCAAACATTGCGGCCGTCAGGACAGCTGGCGTATCTCGGTTGATACCCTGCTCAAGAAATCCGGCTCTGCCAGCCCGCGCCGGGTGTTTCGCGCCATGCTGCGCGATATGATCGCGGCCGATCATTTGCCCGATTACACGATGGCCGAAGAGGCGGGCGATATCATCCGCTTTGCCAACCGCGCCCAAGTGCTGGAGGCCGGGGCAGGGCAGGGGCTGCAACTGCCGCCGCTTGCCAGCGCCACCCATGATGCGGCCCGCAGTCTGGCCGCCGGTTGGGATATTTATGCGCTTGAGGCCGATTGGCGCGCTTATTGGGCCGCGTCCGGCAGGCCAAGGCTGCGGTCCCCTGATCGGGCCTACCTCGGCTATGTGCGCGCCCGGATGGGGCCGGGCGGGGATGCTGGCCCTGTCTGACGGGGTACAGCGCAAATCAGAAATTGCGCGCCGCCCCGGAAGCCAGATTGGATTGTTTCAAAATCCAGTCTAATGATCCGCGTAGATTGTTTTGTTGGCAGGCACACGGCTGTAAGCGCTGGGGTCGGACCACAGCGAAACCCGCAGATAGCCCCAGGATTCGGCGACGGGGTTTTGCGACGGGGTTTTGCGAAAAACGCCGGTTTCGTTAATGTTAAGCCAGTGGCAGAGGCGCGCGTAAATTGGGCGCCTTGGCCGCAACTTTCGCAGGTTTCTTTGCGAATGCAAAGAAAACGGCAGAAAAACAAACCGTTACCATGCCAGCACCAATATAGCTTGCCAGACCTATCCACCAGGGTTGCCCCATGGCAAGCGCGCTAACCGCGGCCACAGTCGCGGCAAAAGTGCCCGCCAAGGCAAAAACCAAGATCATGATGCTTACCCCAAATCAGTGAACATGTTGGTAAAATACAACTATAGGTAGAATAGTCGCGCTGTTTATCTTCTCAGGCAAGAAAAATCTGATTTTCCGTTGCGACACAGTCCCGCATCTTCTTTTCGCTGATTTTCCTTTCCAGTCCGTTAATGTCTCCATGTGGCGCCGTCGAAGGGGCGGATGGCGCTGTGCCGGGGGGGCAAGACCCGGCACAAGAGCCAAGTGTTACCCGGTATCTGCTGGTGGCCCATGATTTGCTGGTGGCTCTTGTGGTTTGTAACCGCCCGATAAGGACCGCCGTTCAGGCGTTGGCGGCCTGACAGGCTACAGGTTTCCAGTTCCAGGGCAGCAATTCATCGATGCGGTTGATCTTGTGATCGTGGATGCGGGCGAAGATGTCGGCGAGATAGGCTTGGGGATCGAGGCCATTGAACTTGGCGGTCTCGATGATGGTCATCGCACTGGCGAGGGTTTCGCCCCCGGCGTCTGATCCGGCGAAGAGGAAGTTCTTGCGACCGATCACGACCGGTTTGATGGCCCGTTCTGCGGCGTTATTGTCGATGGCGACGCGGCCGTCGTCGAGGAAGAGCGTGAATCTGGCCTTCATCGCCCGCTTTGGTGCTTCATGGGAAAAGGGGGTTTTTTGATAGGTGGGAAGATGGCAAGAAATAGCGGTGATTACTTCACACCCCGAACGGATTTTTGCCCAAGCTTCACAGGGGGGTAAAATCGGAAATATGTGCAGTTACAGCGCCCAAGCAACACCACAGGCAGCTTATCCTGCGGCGCGGCCAAGCACTTCCTCGGCCCATTGGTTCAGGCTCTTGCCGGACAGTTCAGCGGCCATTGCGGCCTTGCGGTGAACATCTGGGCTGACCCGGAACATCACTTGCCCCGAATAGGTCTTCTGCGGCTCTTTGCCGATCTTGGCGCAAGTTTCAATGTAGTCTTCGACCGCCTCGTGAAAGGCTTCCCGCAGCCCTTCCACCGTATCGGCATGAAAGCCCACCCCGTCGCGGATACCGGCAATGCGGCCCGTGAA
>JAYSPY010000096.1:0-36913 GCA_043721855.1 Pseudorhodobacter sp. | reverse complement strand
TTCCGGGCAGGCGTTTCAGATCATGCGGGCCAATACCGCCCGACGGCCAAGACCCGATCCGGCGGTAGCCATCGGCGGCATCCCAAAGGCCAACGCGGCCTTCGCTTGTGTCGGCGATGACTTCGGACGTGTGAAGGATTTGACCATCTTGCGAAAACACGCCGTGGCCGTTGAATTGGCTGCCCTGGGGTGGGGTCAGGCGGGTGATGACTGCGCCATTGGCGCAGTTGAGGATGATGGCGTAGGTGCCCGGACGGCGGGCGAAGGCCACAGCCTCGGGGCGCGTTGGATGGGCGGTTGCGGCATGGCCGCGCGCGGGCAAAGCAATCGAGAAAAGGGTGACACCTTGCGCAGTCAGACCGTGCAGCGCAAATGTGCCATCCGCGCGCTTGGCTGCGGCCAGATAGTTGGGGCTTCCGGCATCACCCCAAGACAGGCTGGGCAGGGCCGAAGCGGCCAAAAGGCTGGCGAGAAATCCGCGTCGTGTGGTCATGGGTCAATCTCCGTCTGCTGCGTTAAAGCCAACGCTTGCGGCAAGTGCGGCACCAATTTCGGCGATGGCTGCATCGCGCGCGGTCCAGATGGCCTGTTGCAGGATTTGCGCTTTGAGCCAGCCTTGCGGCGTGCCTATATCGGCGAATATCGGGTCTTTCACTTTGCCGGCCATTGTCAAAGCACGCGCGAACGCGGCGTCAGTCAGCGGGGTGTCGGGTGCCAATGCCTTGGCAAGGTGTTGCAGGGCGGTCAGTGATAGAATGACGTTGTGCAGACTTCGGCCAGATGCGCGGGCCTCGGCGCGTTCCGGGCGGGGTTTGTCGAAGGTGCCAAGCGGGCGGCCAACGCGGGCGTCACCGACAAATTCGAAGCCTGTGATCAGGGCAGTATACAGCGCCTGCCGCGCCTCGGATTTTGTGATAAAACGGGTGTTGCCCGTGGCCCCGGCGGTTAGCAGGGCTGCGGCGAAGTCGGTTTGCCAATCGGTGTCAATCTGGGCTGCCAGCCGGGCAAGATCCGATGTCGTGGCGCGGATCAAGGCACAGGGATAGTCACCTGCAGGCAAGGGTTCAGCCGGGTACAGCAACCGTTCCAGCGACATCAGACCGCGTGCGGCGACGGATACCTCGGCAAAGGCGGCGGGGTCGTTCACGGCAGGGTCTTGCGCGCGCATCATCGCGGCTTGGGCCTTTTGGCCCAGGCTTTTGGGGTCTGGCCAGAACTGAATTGCCAGGGCGCGACCGTCGACCTCTGCCGGGCCAAAGCGCAGAAGGGAAACCGCAAGCCATGCGTCAAATGCCGATTGATAGGCGGGGATCAGGGCGGCTGCCGCACAATCAAGTTGCGCCGCCGCATCAAGCGCTTTGGTAGCGTGTGCGAGGGCTGAATAGCCGGGCAAGATGACCTGATCCACCGCCTCGGCCACGTCGGCGTACAGGGGCGTGGCACAGAAGGTGCAAAGGGCAAACCATCTTAGCATCATAAACTCTCCAGGAATTGTATCAGTCGGTCGCGGTCGGGTTTTGGCAAGGCGATCATGGCGTTACGCGATGCCGCAGCCTCGCCCGCGTGCCACAAGATGGCTTCGGTCAAGGTGCGCGCACGGCCGTCGTGCAAGAAACTTGTTTTGCCGCTGACGGCTTGGGTCAGGCCGATACCCCAAAGCGGCGGCGTGCGCCATTCGCGGCCTGTGGCGCGGGCTTCGGGGCGGTTGTCGGCCAAGCCTTCGCCCATGTCATGCAGCAACAGGTCGGAATAGGGCCAGATCAGTTGAAAGCTTTGCTCGGGTTGATTGGCCAGCCGGTTGGTTACGAATTTGGGTTGGTGGCAGGCGGGGCAGCCCATGGCAAAGAACACCTTCTTGCCCGCCAGAACGTCTGGGTCGGCCACATTGCGACGCGCAGGGACACCAAGGTTGCGCGCGTAATAGGTCATCAGATCAAGGCTTTGCTGATCAACTTCGCGCCCGTCACGCAGGCCCGGTTCCTGGCCATCCGGGGCGTTCAGGCAATCTTGCTGGTTCGCAGTGCAATCGCCGGATGGGTTTGGGAACAGCGGTGATGACAGGCCCATATCAGTGGACAGAGCGATTGCTGTCTGGTGACGGATCGTTGGTGTGCCAGCTTTCAGGCCAAAGCGGCCCAGCATGGGCGCGCTTTGTTCAACCGACCAGACCACATTCGCGCGGCCTGAAATGCCATTGCCGTCGGCATCATCTTCATCGGCGAGCGTTAGGATATCGGCGGCGGGGATCGCCTCCAACAGCCCCAGGCCTATCATCTGCGGGGCGACGCGGGGCGACATCATGATATCGGGGTGAACTGCGCCGTAAGCGGTATCGGTGATGGTGTAAGTCGGGGATCGCAGGGTTATGATCGTGCCATCCGCCAGACGCACGGGCAGGTCTGCGTAAGTGACGGTCAATTTGCCTTCGGCAGCTTGACCGGGGGCGGCGCGTGTTTGCAACTGCTGGCCATAAGTCGGGTCGGGCAGGGTGGCGAGGTAATCTTTGATGCCTTGCGGGGCTGTGCCGCCGGGGATCGACAGTGCCAAAAGCATGGATAACGATTTCTCACCCGCTTCGGGCGGATGGCCGCGGCCATCTTTCAGATGGCAGTCTTGGCAGGCGCGGGAACTGTACAAGGGGCCAAGTCCGTCAGACGCAAGTGTGGACGCAGGTGCGGCAACCCAGTTTTTGCGAAACAGGCCGTTGCCGACCCTGAAATCCAGCTCTGTCGCGAAATCCATTGTGCCGGAGGGTTGCGAAAACGCGTCTGCACCCGCGCGGGCGGGCACCGTTGCGGCACCGGCGGGCAAAGCCTCAGACGGTTCTGGTTTGGTGAAATCAACGGTCAGGCCGGTGGCCGTGATAATGCGCGCAAGTTCGTCCGGCGTTCGGGCGATGACCGACAGATGCCGGTCATCCAAATCAGCACCAAGTGCTGATTGTGCTGCCCAAAGCGGCAGAAAGAATGACCCGATGATGCCGCGCCTCATGTAACCCAAACCTCAGATTAACACTGACTTTCGGTCAGCCTTTAGCGATTTTCTTAACAAGCCAAGCCGGATTTAGCAGGGCAAAGGTGGATTTTGTCTTGCCAAACCAGCGATTCAAGCCAGCCGTTATGCGCCGCACAATGGGCCTGTTGTGCAATCGACCACAATCAGGGTCAGCACTGTTTTCTGAACGATTGGCGGGACAGGAGCATGAAATCATATGGCTCTGATGTGGCGCAAGACCAGTAAATCCAGTCAAAATGACGCTATTGGAAGACCGCGTTTGGGTTATCAAGGCTGTCTGATCCGTTCAGCGCCATCGAGCCTACCCCAAGGGACACGACAGCGCGTTCAACCGAGGCTGTTTGCTTGATCAGACCATCCACCGCCGCTGTTATCAAAGCCGCCCCTTCGGTGTTTCCCGGCGCGATCATCTGGTCATAGGTCATGCCTGCATCCGCAGCCGCTTTCATGGCCCCCATTGCGGCCATTGTCGCCTCAAGGTCGGCCGTAAGTTGGGTGTTCACGGCAGGATCAGCAGCCGCCACCAATTCCGACAAGGACGGACCCGATACCGCCGTGCCATCCACGCGCGTGTAGCTGCCACGATAGATGTTCTGAATGCCAAGCCCGTCGTAATACTGGCTGTTATGGGTGTTGTCGGAAAAGCAATCCATTTCCTCTTCGGGATCATTCAGCATCAGGCCAAGCTTCATCCGCTCGCCCGCCAATTCGCCGTAAGACAGGCTGCCCATGCCGGTTAACATGGTGAGAATGCCAGCCGTTTCATCCGCCATCACTGTGGCGCGGGCCGCACCGTGCGGGGCCCAGGCTGCCGCCATGAATTCAAGATCATTCACCAGCAATGTGGTGGCTGATTGCAGATAGGCGGCCCGACGATCGCAGTTGCCATTCGTGCAAGCGGCGCCAATGGCATAGTCGGTGAAAGGCCGCGCGCCCGCACCGGGACCATTGCCGTTCAAATCCTGGCCCCACAGCAGAAATTCAATCGCGTGATAGCCCGTGGACACATTGGTGATGACGCCGTCTGCATCTTGCAAGGTTTTGGAAATAAGGTCGGGTGTAATGGCCGTTGCGTCGATATCAGAGCCGGACAAGACGAATTTGGGTGTGCCAATCACGTTAAGCGCCGCAAATGCGTTTTCTTCGGTGGCCCCGCCATAACTTACATCAACATAATCAATCAGACCTTCATCCAACGGCCACGTGTTTACCTGGCCTTCCCAATTATCGACGATCACGTTGCCAAAACGGTAAACCTCGGTTTGCAGATATGGCACGCGGGCGGTAAGCCAAGCGGTTTTTGCCGCTTGCTGGGTTTCGGCAGACGGATTGGTGATCAGCGCATCAACGGCCACTTGCAATTTGCGCGCCGTGGTCAGCGCGTCACCATAAGAGGCCTCGGCAATATTGGCGTAGTTGGTCAGCACGTCGGCTTTTTCAACCGCAAAGGCCGGCACCGCTGCACTGCACAGAGCGGCGGAAATCAGGGTCAGTTTCATCGGAGCCTCATTCAAGTTTATCGCGGTCGGGACAGGCAATTAGTTGGTCAAGATCAGTTTGCCAGCACCTGTTGTCCGCAGGCTGTAGACTTGCCCGTTCAGAACGATGCGCGCCCGCGCACCGCCTTCGGTCAGGATTATGGCGTGATGAACCGGGGTGCCATCCACACCCTGCGACGCCATATCAACAAAGATATTCATGGTCATGGCCTTGTTTTATGGGTTGGACCGGGCTTATCAACGGGACGGCTGGACGTTTTTTCTAAACCTGAGTGAAAACATCGGGTTTGTAAAGGCGATTCTTTTAGTCAGAATATAATCTGCGTAAAAAAGCGGTTGCCCTTGGTTAAGGCAGCCCGCAAACCGACATGTGATCAGGTGCGGATGCCCGAGAAACGCTGCTGCCAATCGGCGCGTTCTTCATCGGTGATCTTGCGGAACAGATTTTCGGGCACTGTGAAAGCATGGCCCGCCGGCAAGGCATCAAGGCAGTGCGCCACGTCTTCGGGCCAAGTCCAGTCGGTGGACCCGACGGCCTGCATCATACTGGCGGATGCATCTGGAATGAAGGGGCGCGAGATGATGGCGTATAGCCGGATCAGGTTCATCGCCAGCCGGATTATTGCAGCGGCGGCATCCGGATCGGTTTTCACCACAGTCCACGGTGCGGCGGCCTGCAGATATTCGTTGCCCGCAACCCAAAGTCCGCGCAATTCGGAGGCGGCTTTGCGCACGTCCATGGCTTGCATATGGCCTTCGTAAGCGCGTAGTTTTTGGGAAAGGTCAGCGATCAGCGCGGTTTCGCGGTCGCCATATGTGCCGCCCGCCGGGATCGAATCGCCGAATTTTGACGTGGCGAATTTCGTGACGCGGGACACAAGGTTGCCCAGAACATCGGCCAGATCTTTATTGACCGAGGCTTGGAAGTTTTCCCACGTAAATTCACTATCTGCACTTTCGGGGGCGTGGGAAAGCAGCCACCAGCGCCAATAATCGGATGGCAGAATCGACAGGGCCTGATCCATGAAAATGCCACGGCCAAGACTGGTGGAAAACTGGCCGCCGTCATAATTCAGGTAATTGAAGGATTTGATGTAATCGACCAGCTTCCAGGGCTCGCCCGACCCCATGATGGTGGCGGGGAAGCTAAGCGTATGGAAAGGCACGTTATCCTTGCCCATGAATTGGAAGTATTTTACGTCCTCTGCGCCCATGTCGGTGCGCCACCAGCGCTGCCATGCCGCGTCTGGCTTGCCATGCGCATCGGCCCATTCGGCGGTGGCTGCGATGTATTCAATGGGCGCATCGAACCAGACGTAGAACACCTTGCCCTCCATCCCCGGCCAAGGCTGATCGCCGCGCTGCACCGGCACACCCCAATGCAGATCACGGGTAATGCCGCGGTCTTGCAGGCCGTCACCGTCGTTCAGCCATTTCTTGGCAATCGAGGTGGTCAGGATCGGCCAATCGGTTTTGCTGTCGATCCATTCCTCCAGCTTACCCCGCAGCGCACGTTGGCGCAGATACAGGTGCTTGGTTTCACGCACTTCCAGATCGGTTGAGCCGGAAATGGTAGAGCGGGGGTTGATCAGATCGGTCGGGTCCAGCTGTTTGGTGCAGTTTTCGCATTGATCGCCGCGCGCGGACGCATAGCCGCAATTCGGGCAGGTGCCGGTGATGTAGCGATCGGGCAAAAAGCGATTGTCGGTGATCGAAAACATCTGCTTTTCAGACACTTCCTCGATCAGCCCGGCATCGGCCAGTTTGCCCGCAAAATGCTGGGTCAAATGGCGGTTGCGCAGGCTGGAGGATCGGCCAAAATGATCGAACGACAGCCGAAAGCCATCGGCAATGTCCTTGTGCACGCTGTGCATGGCGGCGCAAAACGCGTCCACCGGCTGGCCTGCCTTGGCGGCGGCCAGTTCGGCAGGCGTGCCATGTTCATCGGTGGCGCAGATAAACATCACCTCATGGCCGCGCCCACGCATGTAGCGCGCGAACAGATCGGCAGGCAGTTGGCTGCCCACAAGGTTGCCCAAGTGCTTGATCCCATTGATATAGGGAATGGCGGATGTAATCAGAATGCGTGCCATGATGCGCCTTTCGTGGTCTTTCGCCCTCCTTTAGCGCAGAGGCGGGCGAAGGGCCAGACGCAAGACTACAGGGGCCCAGGCTATCGTTTGCCGCTGATCATCCGGGTCAAGGTGCCGTCACCTTCTATTTCGCGCTTCAAAGCCCCCAGTATGTGCACAAGGATCAGACCAAACAGCGCTTTTGTCAGGATGCCGTGCACAGCAAAACCGCGCTTTTCCCACAGCTCTGACACAGGTGCGATGGCAGGCAGGGTCCAGCGGTCAAACATCATCACGTCGATGCCGGTGGCCGAACTAGCAAACCAGCCCGACAGCGGGATGGTGATCAGCAGCACATAGATCAGGGCATGTGCCGCACGGGCAGCAAACGTGCCCCAAGCGGACGGCGGCCCAATTGGGCGTGGAGGCGGGCTAATTCGGTGCCAGACAAGGCGCAGCACAGCAAGGGTAAGGATGACAAGTCCAAGCGACTTATGCAGGCCGTAAAGGTAAAGCGTTGATAGATCGGGTTGCATGTCAGCGATCCGGTCGCCGAGTGCCAGCATGAAGATGACGCCAAGCGCCATGGTCCAGTGCAAGAACCGGCTGATCAGGCCAAAGCTGGCATCGGTATTGAGCAAGATCATCCGTCAGTTTACCCGTGCTATACGGGCCAGAATATCAAGCCGCACTTCATCGCCCACCATATCTGACCAGCCGGTTGCGCCAAATTTGCTGCGCTGCACCGCCCCCGTCAAGTGGATCGACAGACGGCTGCGATCCCCGTCAGCCGTGCCTTTTTGGCGGTAGATTTGGGCGTTCAACACCATAGGCTGCTTAATGCCGCGAATGGTGACCCAGCCAGTCACTTTCGCACCCTGACCCACAGATTTTACCGAGGTGCTTTCAAAGGTGATCTGCGGATGCGCATCGGTATCCAGCACTTTTGGACCCTTCATCGCCTGCGCTGCAAACGGAAAGCTGGCTTGCGCGCCGGACGCATCAATGGTCACGGCAACCTTGCAATTCGCGATACTGTCAAAATCCAGGGTCAGGTCGGCGCTTGTGATCGGCATCTTGCCTGTGATGCGATCTTTGCCAAAATCCGTCTCAAACCCCACGGTCGATGTGTCAGGTTCCAGCACATAATGGGCCGGGGCTGCGGCCAGCGGGGTGCCGAGCATAAGCCAAAGCGCAGGGAACAGGGCAAACATGGGTTTCATGAAGTTCGCTTTGATGTGTCAGATGACGCTAGCATGGTATTGCGCGGCAGGGTGCATGACGTTTAGAAGACGGGCGCCTTTTGTTAAAGACGGGCACTTTTTGTTAAAGACGGGCACTTTTTGCGCGTGCAACAGTTGGCGGGCTGACTTGCTATGAACGCGCAAGCCGTTAGGTTACCCGCATGTTATTCAGGAGGAAGCGATGAAACAAGTGCCCTTGGGGACCAGCGGTATGACCGTATCGCAGCTTTGTCTTGGAACCATGACCTGGGGCAGCCAGAACTCACAAGCTGAAGGCCATGCGCAAATCGCTCAGGCCTTGGATCATGGCGTGACGTTCTGGGACACGGCAGAACTGTATCCGACCAATCCGGTGCGGGCGCAAACCATTGGTTATACGGAAGAAATCATTGGAAACTGGTTTGCTGCCGCAGGGCAGCGAGACCGGGTGGTGCTGGCATCAAAAGTGACAGGCCACGGAAACATGATGGTGCGCGACGGCGCACCGATCACTGGCGCCGGGATGCGTGTGGCGCTTGAAGCGGCGCTCAGGCGATTGCGGACCGATTATATTGACCTATACCAGCTACATTGGCCAAACCGGGGGTCGTATCATTTTCGCCAGATGTGGGATTATGCGCCACGAGGCGGCGATGTTGAAAGCGTATCCGCCAATATGGTTGATGTGCTGGAAACCGCGAAAGCGCTGATGGCAGAAGGGAAAATTCGCGCAATCGGATTGTCCAACGAATCCGTTTGGGGGGCAGGGCGCTGGTTACAGCTGGCGCGTGCGTTGGGGTTGCCGCCCATGGTAACAGTGCAGAACGAATATTCCTTGCTGTGCCGCCAGTTCGATACCGATTGGGCGGAATTATCGGTGATGGAAAATATGCCGCTGCTGGGATTTTCACCGCTGGCCACGGGGATGCTGTCGGGCAAATATGCGGGCGGCGTGACACCCGAAGGATCCCGGCGCAGCCATACCCCTGCGCTTGGCGGCCGTATCACGCCCTATGTGTTCGAGGCGGTATCGGCCTATCTGGGTATCGCCGCGCGCCACCACATCGACCCCTGCCAAATGGCCATAGCATGGTGCCTGACACGGCCTTTCCCAGTGATACCGATCATCGGGGCTACGTCTGCGGCGCAGCTTGCGACGAATATCGCTGCGGCGGAGCTTGTGCTGTCAGCCGAAGTGTTGGCGGATATTGGTGCAGCACATCGCGCCTATCCGGCACCCTATTAGACAGCCTTGCGCCGGGGTTCCGCTGGGGGGTTGCGCAGGGGGGTGCGATCGGGCCATGTGCAGACAAGCGTGGTTCGCGCCAGATCAAGAAAGACACCTATGCGCATTGCTGGATTTATCCTTGCCGTGATGTTGCCGTTGATTGCGGCTTGCAAGATTTTGCCGCAGGGTGCCGTGCAACAACCACCACCGACCACGACTGGCCAGAACAGCGCTGTCGCGGCAGAATCGGCCGATAATGGCGCGGGCGTTGGCAGCCGACCAAAAGCGCGCCCGGCACCGCTTGACCCAAGTGCCGAGGCTGGCCCAAAGTCTGGCCCAGAACTTGGCCCAGAACTTGGCCCAGAACTTGCCACCAAAGCAGCACCCGCGCTGGCCGAGGCTGCTGCCCCTGCACCGGTGCCTTCGAGGTCGAAAGATCAGGTTAAATGCGAAAAGCGCGGTGGAATTTGGTCCAACGCGGGAAAATCAAATTCAAAAACCTGTATCCAGCGCACCCGCGACGCCGGCAAGCAGTGCCGCAAGAAAGGTGATTGTTCGTCTGCTTGCCTTGCCAGATCCGGCACCTGCGCACCGTTCAAGCCGCTGTTTGGCTGTAACGAGATTTTGCAAAAAGATGGCAGCCGGGTCACATTATGCATCGAGTGAGCGTGGGGTTAGCACTGATGCTTGCGGCATGCGGGCCGCGTGAAACCGGCGGCAGTGCCGGGTTCCGCGCGGCAGCTGCCCCGATATATTCCAACGCCGTTTTCGATGTAAGCAGACTTGATGGCAATTGGGTGCAAGTCGCCGCATTTGCGGGCGAAGGTGGCGGCACATGTCGCACGGGTGGGGCTGAAACGGGCGGGGCTGAATTTGCACGCGCGGCAACGGGGATTCAGGTGCAATATCAGTTGTGCTTGTCGGGGAAAACTGTGGCGGGGCAAGGCGCACTTGCAACAACCGGGCCGGGCCGTTTTGCTGTGACAGGAAGGACCGGATTACGGCAAGACTGGTGGGTTTTGTGGGTTGATGAAGGCTACCGCACCATGGCGATTGGCACGCCGTCCGGGGCATTTGGCTTTGTTTTGAATCGCGGGGCGGACATGCCTCAGGATCGGTTGAACGCGGCCCGCGAAGTGTTTGACTTTAACGGCTATGCCAATGAGAATTTGCGCGTTTTTAACAAATAGCCAGCGATCAACCCGCAATAATGCCGGACCTGAGCCCGCGCAGATGATCCCCGACATCGCGTGCGCTTAGGCTGGCCTCGCGCACCAGCCAATCAAAATGTTGGGCCACCTGTGCCACGCGGGCGGAATCGCGAAACGCAATGTAGTGGCGGCCCAGATAAATCACCGCCAGCAGGGGCCCAAACACGGTGACCGGGGCAGAAAACACCCGTCGCGCGTCAAACAGATAAAGCCGCAAAGACGGGTAAAGTTGGTCGCACAGGGTGATCAGGCGGTCCATCTGTTCCAGCCTGACCGTGGCTGGCAGGCCCTGATAATAACCCTCAGCCCCGGCAAACGCGGCCAGTTCGTGCAAGGGAAGCGCGATTTCATAATCGGACCTCGCCCCCCGCATCCAGGCAAGCCGGTCTTCAAACGCCCCCAAAGCCTGTTCTGCCGTGCGCCCGAGTTGTGGGCGGTATTCCCATTCTACCATGGCGCGGGTTTTCAACATGTCGGGCAAGGTGGCCGGAACATGGCGGATTTTGTATCCTGCCGCCTCGCGGTGCCAGCCAAAGATCGTCTCGTCGATCAGGGCGCGGGGGGCTTCAGCGATGGTAAGCGAGGTGGCAAGCAGGTCTGCCAACGTCTCGGGCCGCTCAGACAGGCCCAACAGCCAATCGGCGCTGATGCCAAGGGCGTCTGCACAATCTGCAGCCAACTGCGCGTTCGGAAGGCGCGAGCCCGGAGCCAGAAGCTGCGAAATCGTCGAACGATCCACCCGTGTCGCACGGGCCAGCGCGCTTTGCGTCAAGGCGCGTTCTGACAAAGCTTGGGCAAGGCGGGATTTGAAAAGATCAGCCCGATCACGTTTGTCCATAATATATTACCTTTGGTGATATTAAAGAACATTGGTGATTAAGTGTTGCTTATCTTCGGAATTCCCCAGCGTCAAGGCACGTGCTATTCACGCATCACGTTATAAATACGGAGAAAATCTTGCAGACCAAGCAGCCTTTTGTCGAGTGGCCCACGCTTTTTGTGTTGATTGCAACTTACCTGACCCTCGCGGTGGCGACGACTTGGCTTGCAGATCTATCGATGCCACTGGCAATTTTTGTAGCAGGCATCGCCATCGCGCAGTTTTCATCATTGCAACATGAGGTGCTGCACGGCCACCCTTTTCGAAGCCGGGCGCTGAGTGAAGCTGTGGTGTTTGCGGGGGTAACAATCTATGTTCCCTATATCAGGTTCAAAGCTACCCATCTGGCCCATCACCACGACCCAATTTTAACCGATCCTTATGATGACCCGGAATCGAACTTTTTGGACCCGAAAGTATGGGCGGGCTTGCCGAAAATTTCAAAAGCCTTGTTGAAAGCGAACAATACACTGCTGGGTCGCATCCTGCTGGGGCCAGCGGTTTCAGTCTGGTCGTTTGTGGGTGCCGATCTGCGCGCGATATGGCGCGGCGATCACCATATCTTGAGGGCGTGGGCGTTGCATGGGGTCGGCGTGGCGTTGGTGGTCGGCTGGCTTGCGGTCATGGACGGCATGCCGGTCTGGGCCTATCTGATTGCCGCCTATTTCGGCTTCGGGCTGCTGAAGATCCGGACCTTTCTGGAACACCGTGCGCATGATCTGGCGCGCGCGCGGTCGGTTGTGATTGCGGATAAGGGGTTTTTCGCGCTGCTGTTTTTGAACAACAACTACCATTCTGTGCATCACAGCCAGCCCGGGCTTGCCTGGTACCGGCTGCCAGCCCTGTTTGCCCAAAACAAAGACCAGTTTTTGGCCCGCAATGACGGCTATTTCTACGCGACCTATGCGCAAGTGTTTCGGCAGTATTTGTTTCGCGCCAAGGATACCGTGCCGCATCCGCTTTGGACGGATGTGGATGGGCCTTGACAGTTAGGCTTAGCAAAGCCTGCGAAATGTTGGCACATGGCCGGAATTATCAAAGAACGGCACGCCATCGTTCTTTGCGCGTCCGCGCAGAAGGTGGCTGATTTCCGACAAGACCACTTCGGTGATAAAGGGCAAATCAAGCCTGCGCGTCTGGTCAAGCCCAATCCAATGCAGATGCGAAAGCTCGTCCGATGCCGCACTGAAATCTTCTGGATCGCCCGCGATGCTGGCCGCATCTGCCAGAAAAAACCTTGCATCAAACCGCCGGCTGCGCCCCGGTGGGGTGATGGCCCGGAAGATAAACCGCATGTCGTTGTTTGCCGCAGGTTTGGATATCAGGCGCAACCCGGTTTCTTCCCAAAGCTCGCGCACAGCGGCGGCCACAATGGCCTTTGGTGACGGTGCATCGGCGGGGCATTTTAGTTGCAACCGTTGATGGCATGTCTGGTCGATGGCAAAGTCGCTGGCCATGGTTTCATCACCAGCATCAACCGCCCCGCCCGGAAACACATATTTTGACGGCATAAAGGCCGCCTGCGCGCCGCGTTGGCCCATCAAAACCTGTGGTCCCGCCAACCCGCTGCGCCACAGCACCAGCGTTGCAGCGGGCCGAACGTGCAAAACCGGGGGATTATCAGCCTGCATTGCCAAACCCATGCATCCGTTTAGCCCATTGCAGCGCCACCATAGCGCCCTTCAAGCGCGGCAACAGAAATAACGACAGCGCCACGGTGCCAACCGAAAAAACCGCCGCCAAAGTCAGGGGATCAGGACGAAATTTGGTAAAGGCAATCAGGATCAGCGGCGCCATCACATGACCGACAATCAAGATGGTCAGATAAGCCGGGCCGTCATCGGCGCGCTGATGATGCAAGGCCTCGCCGCAGATCGGGCAATTTTCACGCACGGTAAGGTAGCCGCGCAGAATTGGGCCGGAACCGCAGTTTGGGCATAACCGACGCCAACCCAAGATCAATGCGGGTTTTAGCGGTCGATCCGCCTCTGGTACAGGTGGATTGTGGCTGATCATGGCGGAGACTGGTCCTGAGCGATAACGCGATTTTAAATTCATGGCTTACGCCTGAAGCGGGCAACTGGCAAAGCACAATGCTGCGGTTGCGTCCCCTTGTCGCAAATTCTTGGCAAGAGTGCCGACGGAAACCGAAAGACGCTTCGTTTATGGATCACAAGGCCGCAGAAACCTGCGCGCTACCAGACGATGGAGACGACGATGACGTTGAAGAAAACACTTGCGCTGCTGACCCTGAGTGCAGTTTTGGCAGGCTCTGTTTCGACCTTGGCCCAAGCTGAAGGCAAAGATGGCCGTGGCCCGATGCCGATGATGAACTTTGATGCAATTGATGCCGACAAAGACGGCAGCATCACCACAGCAGAATTTGATGCCTTTCGGGCCGCCGAATTTGCGAAAGCTGATACCAATGCCGACGGACAGGTCAGTGCCGAAGAATTGGCTGCAAAACAGCTTGTCGATATGACCCTGCGCGCAACCGACATGGCATCCAAAATGATCGAACGGATGGACGAAAACGCGGATGGCCAGTTGTCGGCCGAAGAAATGGCAAATGGCCCGCGCGCGCCTTCGATGTTTGAACGGGCGGATGCGGATGGCAACGGATCAATCTCCAAAGCCGAGATTGAGGCGATGAAAGATGAGATGGGCAAACACGGCAAACATCACCGTCGCGGCTAAATTGCCCCGACTGTGAACGCCCTTGCCTGCCACTGGTTGGCGAGGGCTTTGCTTGAATGACCAATTGCGGCTAACCTCGGGGCACTATGGATATGGCCTTTGACGCGTATTCGGATGTCTCGGACGAGGCGCTGCTGGTGTTCTATGCAAATGGGGATGCCGGTGGCGCACGTATTCTGACTGTCCGTCTGGTGCCGCACATTCTTGGTTATGCGGCGCGGTTGCTGAATGACCGGGCAGAGGCTGAAGATGTGGCCCAGGAGGCGATGTTGCGGTTGTGGCGGGTGGCACCGGATTGGCGGCAGGGCGAGGCCAAGGTTACAACCTGGCTGTACCGGGTAACAACGAACCTGTGCACGGACCGTTTGCGGGTGCGGCAGCGCCGCAAGGTTGTGGCTTTGGATGATGCGCCGGATGTTGAAGACGGTGCGCGCGGTGCAGAGGCTGGTTTGATCGACGCGGAACGGATGGCGGCCCTGAATGCAGCGCTGGTCGCTTTGCCGGACCGGCAGCGTGAAGCGGTTGTTTTGCGCCATATCGAAGGGTTCACCAACCCCGAGATTGCGCAGGTCATGGACATCGGAATTGAAGCGGTTGAAAGTTTGATTGCCCGGGGGAAACGCGCGCTGGCGGCGATCTTATCGGGTCGGCAGGAAGATCTTGGCTATGAAAAAGGCAACTGACATGCGCGGGCACGATATTGACGATCTGTTGGCCAAAGCGCGGGCGCAAAGGCCGCTGGACAGCGCGGCCTTGATGGAAAAAGTTCTGGCTGATGCGATGGTGCATCAGCCAAAGCCCATGCGATCCGAGGTCAGACCACAGCAGATCGTGGGGTTTTGGGCCAGCATTTTTCATGCGCTGGGCGGGAAGGGTGGGCTGGCGGGTTTGGGATCTGCCGCCATGGTGGGCGTGATGCTTGGCTTTGTGCAGCCAACATCGCTTACGACGCTGACCGACGCGTTCATCGCGCAATCGCCGCTTGGCGATATGGAACTGATCCCCGGCGTTGATGCCATTTTGACAGAAGGATAGGCGATGACTGCCTCTGACCGCCCTGATGATGCATCCATAACCGCTGGACCTGTGCCCCAACCCACAGGGCAACCAACAGGGCCCATTCGCCCGCAAGGGCGCTGGGTCCGGGTCGCTTTGGCGGTATCGCTGGCTATTAATCTGGCCGTGGCCGGAATCGTGGCCGGGGCTGTGTTGCGCGATGGCGGGCCGATGCACAACAAGATGATGACCGGTGACCTTGGCTTTGGCCCTTTCACAGACGCACTTTTGATAGATGATCGTGCGGCTTTACGCAGTGCATTTTTAGCGGCAGCACCTGATATGCGCGACACACGCCGCGCCATGCGGGCGGATTTCACTGATTTGCTGGCACAATTGCGCATGGTTCCGTTTGACGCCGACGCCTTGCGCGCCGCGTTTGATCGGCAAAACACGCGGACTTCTGACCGATTGCAACTTGGTCAGCGGCTGATTTTTGATCTTTTGATCGGCATGGATGATGCATCGCGACAGGCGTTTGCGGAGCGGCTGGAGAAAAACCTTTCCAGAGGGCTGAAACGGCGTGATGGGCCGGAAAAGCCTTAGGGCGTTGATCAGACAGATGCAGTCTTGACCATTTCGCGGGTGACGCTAAGCCGCCGATTTGCTGATGGTCACTTGATTGCGCCCTTCGGCTTTTGCCAACAACAAGGCTTGATCCGCGCGGTCCACGATTGTTGGTGTTGGCTCCGCTCTTGCGTCACTGACGGCAACACCGATGGAAATCGTCACCGACACACCGGGTGAAAACGCGAGCTTGATCGGGCATTCCTCGATGGCTTTGCACAGCCGGTCAGCAGCCAGTCGGGCCTCTTCAAAGTTGGTGTTGGGAAGGGCCACTAAAAACTCTTCGCCCCCGATACGCGCCAAAAGATCATCGGCCCTGAGATTTTCCTTCAGCCTGCGGGCGACGTCGACCAACACCGCATCACCGGCTGCATGGCCAAAGCGGTCGTTCACGGATTTGAACCGATCAAGATCAATCACCATCACCGCGAAAATGGTGGCTTGCGCCTGCGCCTCTGCCGATATTGCGGCCAGTTTGGGCAAGGCATAGCGCCGGTTATGCAGGCCGGTCAGCGGGTCTATCATCGCCAAGCGCAGACCGTCTTGAACCGTGGCGCGAAGTTGGTCGTCACGGCGTTTGCGCCGGATCAGCGTTTTCAGACGCTGCGCAAGTTCGCGTGGCGGCACGTCGGCGTTGACCACATCGTCAGCACCCAGATCATAGGCGATGGCATTGCTATCGCGGTTGTCCTTTGGGCGCAGAATGCAGACAGCAGAATGGCGGGTTGCCGCCCGGCTGCGCAGTTCTGACATCGGGCGCAACCCATCCCCATTTCCGGCAGGACCGACGTTGATCAGAAATACATCCGGAACTGCTTGGCCGATGTTGCGGTTCGCGTCCAAAAAAGCCTCTTCCCGCGATTGGATCAGGATCGTATCCGTCATTTCTTGCGACAGCGTGTCATGCCAATCAAGGGCGGCTTCCATCTGATCGGCCAGCAAAGACACCGTCGCGCGGCCGACAAAAGCAGCCGGCGCATCGGCAAAGCCGAACAGATCAGCGCCCGCTATGCTGGGTGCCAAACCTTCAAATCCATCACGTCCGCGCAAAAGATTGCGCACGCGCGCAAGCAAGGATGCGTGATCAATGGCCTTTGCCAGCACATCATCAGCGCCCGCCTGCAATGCCGCCAAGCACAGGTCTTCGTCATTTGTTGCGGCAAGTGCCAAAATGGGAATGTCGCGGGTTACGGGATCAGCGCGCAGTTGCCTGATCAGGCTGACGCCCGATTGGTCGGGCAAAACCAGATCAAGCAAAATCAAGTCAGGCGATGCATCGCGCGCCACATGCAGGCAGCTTTCCCCATCTGCGGCAAGAACAGGATGATAAAACGCCTCTGCCAGCGCCACCTTGAAGATGATGCGATTTGTTGCAACGCCATCAACAATCAGGATTTTGCCAACCATGGCTTGTGCTGCCCATCTAACCCAAAGATACCGTCACAACAGTGTTCCGCCAATTTGGTTAACATATCCTTTCCAAAACCAGAGCCAAGGGACGATATAAAGGATAGATCGGGTGCAAAAATGGGAAGAATTGGCATGAGTAAGCAAGATGCCGCCGAAACTCTGGCGCTTCGGGCGTTAACCTGGCTGGCAGGAAATGATGATCTTTTTCCTGTTTTCCTTGGTGCAACCGGGGCTTCTGCATCCGATATTGCCGCAGATGCGGCTGCGCCTGCGTTTTTAGGGTCCGTTTTAGACTTCGTTCTGATGGATGATGCCTGGGTGACGGCGTTTTGCGATGCTGCCTCACTTCCCTATGACGCGCCGATGTTGGCCCGGATGGCCTTGCCGGGAGGGGAGCAGATCAACTGGACATAGTGTTCTGGCCGGCCAATCCGCTTTTGCGAGGTCAAAATACCCAAGGATTGTTTCTAAACTATCCCCTTAGTAGCAGATGACGAATGGACCGATGGATGATCGACGGTATTGTTTTTGATAAGGACGGCACGCTTTTTGATTTTCGCCAAAGTTGGGGCCGCTGGACCGCAGACCTGTTGCGCGCCCTTACAGACACTGGTGCTGACGCGGTAAAGCTGGGCCATGTGATCGGTTTTGATCTTGCGACAGGTGATTTTGCGCCGCACAGCCCGGTGATTGCCGCAACGCCGCGTGAAATTGCACAAATCATGCTGCCGCATTTGCCGGGGCGCGATCTGACCGGGCTGGTGGATGAAATGAACAGCCTTTCGGCGACAACTGAAATGTCACCCGCGGTGGAATTGGCCCCGCTGCTTGCCAACCTGCGGGCGCGCGGGTTGAAAATTGGCTTGGCCACCAATGACACAGAGGCCCCGGCGCGGGCGCATCTGGCGGCGGCCGGGGTGTTGCAGCTGTTTGATTTCGTATCAGGCTGCGATTCCGGGTTTGGCGGCAAACCGGAACCCGGGCAGTTGTTGGCTTTTGCATCGACGTTTGGGCTTGATGCGCGCCGTGTGGCGATGGTCGGTGACAGCCACCATGATTTGATCGCGGGGCGCGCTGCGGGGATGTATGCGGTTGCTGTGCTGACAGGTGTTGCGGGGGCCTCTGACCTTGCACCGCATGCCGATGTCGTGTTGCAAGACATCAACGCATTGCCAGATTGGATTGATCAGCTTTCGAATGCCACACTGTAGGCTCGGGCAAAAACGACATATATGCGTCGCTGGGGAGGTGTCCATTCGCAAGACACATCGTTCATCCTTGCAAGAACGGCTCCGACAAGGTGCCAATAAGCGTGGAGAACCGGGTATGACCGAAGATCAAGGCAAAAAACGCCGTGCCGGGGGGCGGGCTGGCAACAAAGAACGGGCGGGGTCTGCCATTATCGATCAGATGTCCTGGCGCATTCCGGTGAACACGGACCGGCCGACCGAACCAATGGACGAAGACGGCGTTTTGGCCATCCACCGGGGCGCGATGCGGATCCTGAAGGATATTGGCATTGAATTTCTGAACCCCGATGCCGTGACCATTCTGAAAAAAGCAGGCTGCAAGGTGGATGGAACAAACGTCCGAATGGACGAATCGTTCGTGATGGAAATGCTGGCCCATGCGCCATCTGAATTTCCCATAACGCCGCGCAATCCGGCCCGCGAAGTGATCATCGGCGGCAAGCATATGGTGTTTGTCAACGTGTCCTCACCGCCCAATTCGTGGGATATGGAACGCGGCAAGCGGTCCGGTGATTTTGAGACGTTCAAGGAATTTATGAAACTGACGCAGTATTTCAACTGCATCCATATCGCCGGGGGCTACCCGGTAGAACCGATAGATATTCATCCCGCTGTGCGGCATCTGGACTGCGTTTATGAAAAACTGACCCTGACCGACAAGGTGATCCATGCCTATTCTCTGGGTGCCGAACGGGTTGAGGACGTGATGGAAATGACCCGGCTTGCCGCCGGCCTGACCCATGCGGAATTTGATGCGCGGCCCCGCATGTATACCAATATCAACTCGGTCAGTCCGCTAAAGCACGACTACCCGATGCTGGATGGGGCGATGCGACTGGCGCGGCGCGGCCAACCTGTGATTGTGACGCCGTTTACGCTGGCGGGGGCGATGGCCCCGGTGACAATGGCGGGGGCCGTGTCACTTAGCATCGCCGAGGCATTGGCTGCGATTGCGCTGTTGCAATACATCAACCCCGGCTGCCCGGTGGCGATTGGAACCTTTACAAGCAATGTCGATATGAAATCAGGCGCGCCCGCTTTTGGCACGCCGGAATACATGCGCGCCACGCAAATGACCGGGCAATTGGTGCGGTTTTACAAATTGCCGATGCGATCATCGGGGGTTTGTGCTGCCAATGTGCCAGACGGGCAGGCGATGTGGGAGACCAGCAATTCGCTGTGGGCTGCCGTGCAGTCGGGCACCAACATGGTGTATCATGCCGCTGGCTGGCTTGAGGGCGGCTTGATTGCCAGCCCCGAAAAGTTCGTGATGGACTGCGAAGTTTTGCAGATGATCCAACGGTATTTTGAACCAACCATCGTTGCCACCACCGATGACGACCTTGCCTTTGATGCGATCAAAGAGGTCGGCGCGGGCGGGCATTATTTTGGCTGCCAGCATACTCAAGACCGCTATGCCACCGCATTTTATGCCCCGATAGTGTCAGATTGGCGCAATTATGAGGCGTGGAATATCGATGGCGCTGTCTGGACCCAAGAACGCGCGCACCGCATTTACAAACAGATCATCGCGGAGTTCGAGGCGCCAGAAATGAACAGCGACCATAGGGAAGACCTGCGGCGGTTTGTGGCAAAGCGCAAACAAGAGGGCGGCGCTCCTACCGATTTTTAAGGCGCCTTGGTCTTTTCTTCGCCCAAATACTCATTCTTCCGGTTCGGTCAGGGGTCAATGGTCTGCGCGAAGACCGACCGCAGAGAGGGATGAGCGGCAATTTCAACATCGCTCCAACCAAAATGATCGGCAAGTTCCAGACAGACGGTTTGGGCCACAAGATCAGCCAAACAGATATCGCCGCGCTCTGCCCATTCGTCCAAAAGTGGGCGGCGAAACAGCCAAAGCGTATCGGGGGCGTTTTGGCACAGACTTGTCAGTTCATACGGGTCTTCCAAGCCCATCGCTTCCAGATCCGCGTCCGGGACAAAATCCTGAACATGCAGGGCGACCAAACTGGCGATCTTGCGAAAATCATCGGGCAGGCCGTCTATTGCAGCTTTTGCCAAAGCCTCGATAAAGGCGGCATCAGGGGCGTAAAATCTGGACTCATCATCTGACATTGCGCCTGAATAGCGGCTTTGACCCGAAACGGAAATGCCGATTGCATCGCCACCCCATCGGGGGAACTGGACAAAACCCATGCCATATGACAGGGAAGACCCCTTCAAGGAGAGCCGCCCGATGACCGCCGACAGACCCACCATCACCCGTTTTGCGCCGTCCCCCACCGGGTTTATCCATGTCGGCAACCTACGCACGGCGTTGATGAATTACCTGATCACCGCCAAGGCCGGGGGCACGTTTATTCTGCGCCTTGATGATACCGATCAGGACCGCTCGAAGCAGGAATACGCCGACGGGATCATGGAAGATCTGGATTGGCTGGGCCTGCATTGGGACCGGGTGGAAAAGCAATCGCTGCGGATGGACCGTTACCGCGCGGCGGCAGATCAGTTGCGCGCGAATGGCCGGTTTTATGAATGTTTTGAGTCGCCAGTTGAGCTGGATTTGAAGCGCAAAAAGCAGCTGAACATGCACAAACCGCCGGTTTATGATCGCGCGTCCTTGCACCTGACCGAAGATCAACGCGTCACAATGCGCGCCGAGGGGCGGGCGGGGTATTGGCGTTTCCGGCTGGACCAGGAACGCATCAACTGGCCTGATGGCATCTTGGGACCGATTTCAATTGATGCGGCCTCGGTGTCTGATCCGGTGCTGATCCGGGCCGATGGGCAGGTGCTTTACACCTTTGCAAGTTCGGTCGATGACATCGACATGGGCGTCAGCTTCATCGTGCGCGGGGCGGACCATGTGACCAACACCGCCACGCAAATTCAGATCATGCAGGCCATGGGTGGCACCCCGCCATCCTTTGCGCATCACAGCCTGCTGACCGGGGCCAAGGGCGAGGAACTGTCCAAACGTCTTGGCACCTTGTCGCTGCGCGATTTGCGTGCCGCCGGGGTGGAGCCGATGGCACTGCTGTCGCTGATGGCGCGGCTGGGGTCATCTAAGCCAGTGGAACTGGCACAGTCGATGCAAGAGTTGATCGATGGCTTTGATGTCGGCAGTTTTGGCGCGGCCCCGACCAAGTTTGATGCCGATGATCTGTTCCCATTGACCCGCGCCCATGTGCAAAGCCTGCCGCTGTCTGCGGTGGCTGTGGAAGTGGCAGCCCTTGGCGTGCCGGAGGATCAGGCGCAGGGCTTTTGGGATGTGGCCAAGGGCAATATCACCATCAAGGCCGACCTTGCGGGTTGGTGGCACCTGTTTCGCTACGGCGCGGAGCCGTTGGTGGATGATGAGGACCGCGATTTTGTGACCCAGGCCTTGACGATGCTGCCTGCAAAGCCGTGGACGACGGCCACGTGGCATGACTGGACCGAAGTTGTGAAAGCCGCGACCGGGCGCAAGGGCAAGGGGCTTTACCGCCCGCTGCGCCGGGCCTTGACGGGCCTTGATGCAGGCCCGGAAATGGCTGACGTTATGCCGATGCTGCAAGTGGTGCGCGGCGTGTAACGAATAAAACTTAAGGTAGTGCGCGACACCATGGCATCAACATCCCTGCACGTTCAGGGCAGGCCGGCGAAGTTTCTTGAAGGGAACCTGTTTCGCCATGTCGCGGTGATGTCGCTGACATCATCGGTGGGCTTGATGGTGCTGTTCATGGTCGATTTCGTGAACATCATTTTCATCTCGTGGCTGAAGGACGCGGATTTGACCGCCGCGGTTGGCTATGCCGGGGCGATTTTGTTTTTCACCACGTCGTTTGGCGTCGGCATGGCCATTGCCGCATCAGCACTAGTCGCGCGGGCCGTGGGGCAAGGCAATATGGCGGCGGCGCGCACCAAGGCCACCAATGCGGTGATCTGGGGCATTCTGTTTGGTATCGTTTTCGTGGCCGTGGTCTGGCTGAATTTGCGCTTTTTGGTGGAACTGCTGGGTGCCAGCGGGCGCACGCTGGATCAGGCGGTGCATTACCTTTCCATCGTGGTGCCGACCTTTTCCCTCTTGCCAGTATGCGGGAAGGCAGGCTAGGCATAGCGCATCAGATCCGGGAGAATCCGGTTGGGGTTACCACCCCATCTGGTGCCGAAGGAGCAACCGCCCCGGTAAACTCTCAGGCGCAAGGGACCGTTCTGATAGTGACACTCTGGAGAGTGGTGCACCCGCACCCGCCGAAGGGATAACAATCTCAGGCGCCTCGACTTGGGCAGGGACAGAGGGGGCATCGTGGGACAGGGATTGGCCTGTCGATTCGGTGCCGGGCGTTTGTCCGACCAAAGTTTGGGGGTCCAGATTGACCGAAGACTTGCACCGGCTGGGGCTACACGATCTGCATGTGGCGCACGGCGGAAAGATGGTGCCTTTCGCAGGCTATCTGATGCCCGTGCAATATGCCCCCGGCGTGATGAAGGAACATCTGCACACGCGCAATGCTGCCGGGTTGTTTGATGTCAGTCACATGGGGCAGGTGATCTTGCGCCCTCGTGGATCATACGAGGCGACAGCACTTGCACTTGAGGCGCTGATGCCGGTTGATGTTTTGGCGGTAAAACCGGGGCGGCAGCGCTATGGCCTGTTCACCAATGACACCGGCGGCATTCTGGATGATCTGATGTTTGCCAACCGGGGCGATCATCTTTTTGTGGTCGTAAACGCTGCCTGCAAAGCGCAGGATTTGGCGCATATGCAGGCGCATCTGTCGGCCACGACCGAGGTTATCCCCGTAACCGACCGCGCGCTTTTGGCGCTGCAAGGGCCGTTGGCAGAGGTGGTGTTGGCACGGCTAATCCCCGATGTTGCGGCAATGAAGTTTATGGATTCACTTGTTTTTCAGTGGCAAGGCCATGATCTGTGGATTTCGCGGTCTGGCTATACCGGCGAAGATGGGTTCGAGATTTCTTTGCCCGAAATCCCGGCTGAAACCTTTGCCGCGACCCTGCTGGGCCAACCCGAGGTTATGCTGATCGGGCTTGGTGCGCGCGATAGTTTGCGGCTGGAAGCCGGGCTTTGCCTTTACGGCCATGACACAGATACGACCACCAGCCCGGTTGAGGCAGCGTTGAGCTGGGCCATCCAAAAGGCCCGCCGACCGGGCGGCGCGCGGGCGGGGGGCTTTCCCGGTGATGTGCGTATTTTTCATGAATTGGCTGACGGCCCCGACCGTTTGCGCGTAGGGCTTCGCCCGACAGGCCGCGCGCCGATGCGTGAAGGCACGGACCTGTTTGCGCATGATGCCACGCCGTTGGGGGGCGTTACCTCTGGCGGATTTGGCCCATCGGTCGAAGGCCCGATCGCCATGGGCTATGTCGCCACCGCCTTCGCGGCCTCGGGGACCGCACTGATGGGCGGGGTGCGCGGCAAGCACTTGCCGGTCACCGTGGCCGACCTTCCCTTCCATCCCACAACCTACAAACGCTGAGGAGCGTCCCTATGAAATATACTCAAGATCACGAATGGCTGCGCGTTGAAGGCGATTTGATTGTGGTGGGCATCACCGAACACGCCGCAACCCAACTGGGCGATGTGGTGTTTGTGGAATTGCCAGAGGTCGAAACCATGGTCGCCGCAGGTGATGAAGTGGTGGTGATCGAAAGCGTCAAGGCAGCCTCGGATATTTCAGCCCCCGTGGACGGCGAGATCGTGGCGGTGAACGACGCGCTATCCGACACGCCCGCGCTGGTAAACGAAGACCCGACAGGCGCTGCTTGGTTTTTCAAGATCAAGGTCGATGATCTGTCGATCATGGATCAGTTCATGGATGAAGACGAATACACTGACCTGATCACATAATCCGGTGAAAAATCGGAGTTTTAAGGAAAACTCCGGCTAAAATCCTTCGAAGGATTTTTCCGGCGCAAGCCTGCGCCGCCTTATCCTCAGACCCAAAGGGCGCGTGATGACATATATCCCTACCGATTATAACGCCTACGATTTTGCCAACCGCCGCCACATCGGCCCTTCGCCCGCCGAGATGGCGCTGATGCTGAAGGCCGTGGGGGTGGCCAGCCTTGATCAGTTGATTGATGAGACCGTGCCCGCCGACATTCGTCAAACATCGCCCCTGACCTGGGCCCCGTTGGCCGAACATGAATTGCTGGCGCGGATGCGGGCTGTGGCGGGAAAGAACAAGGTGATGACCAGCCTGATCGGGCAGGGCTATTACGGCACACATACCCCGCCCGCCATTCAACGCAACATTCTGGAAAACCCGGCATGGTATACCGCCTACACGCCCTACCAGCCGGAAATTGCCCAAGGCCGGCTGGAGGCGCTGTTGAATTACCAAACCATGGTGGCGGACCTGACCGGGCTGCCTGTGGCCAACGCGAGCCTGCTGGATGAGGCGACGGCCGCCGCCGAAGCGATGACCATGGCCGAGCGCACCACCAAGTCAAAATCACGGGCGTTTTTCGTGGATCGCTTTTGTCATCCGCAAACCATCGCCGTGATCCGCACGCGGGCGGAACCTTTGGGGATCGCGATTATCGAGGATATGGTTGAAAATCTTGACGCCTCAAAAGTATTCGGGGCGATTTTCCAGTATCCAGGCAGCTATGGCCATGTGCGCGATTTTACCGGCGAAATTGCAGCCCTGCATGCCGCAAAGGCGATTGCGGTGGTGGCAACCGATCTTCTGGCGCTGTGTCTGCTAAAGGAACCCGGTGCGATGGGGGCCGATATTGCGGTCGGGTCCAGCCAGCGTTTTGGCGTGCCATTGGGCTATGGCGGGCCACATGCGGCGTTCATGTCCTGCACCGATGATCTGAAGCGCGCCATGCCGGGGCGGATTGTCGGCGTGTCGATCGACGCGCGTGGCAACAAGGCTTACCGGTTGTCATTGCAGACCCGCGAACAACATATCCGGCGCGAAAAGGCCACGTCGAACGTGTGCACGGCGCAAGCCCTGCTGGCGGTTATGGCCAGCTTTTACGCGGTCTTTCACGGGCCTTTGGGTTTGCGCGCCATCGCCGAGCGGGTGCATTTCAGAACTGTGCGTCTTGCCAAAGCCCTGCGGGCTGCGGGGGCAAAAGTGTCGCCCAAAGCGTTCTTTGATACCATCACGGTCGAGGTCGGCGTGGGCCAGGCGGGCATTCTGGCAGCTGCCCGGCATGAGGGGCTGAATTTCCGCAAGATCGGCCACGACCGCGTTGGCATCAGTCTGGATGAGACATCTGATGAGGCTGTGCTGCACAAGGTGCTGCGCGCATTCGGCATCACCATCGCGCCACCGCATCGCGGAACGCTTGGCTTTGGCATCGATATGCTGCGCCAGACCGAATTTCTGACCCATCCGGTGTTCCAAATGAACCGCGCGGAATCCGAAATGATGCGTTATATGCGCCGCCTGTCGGACCGTGATCTGGCGCTTGACCGCGCGATGATCCCGCTGGGGTCTTGCACGATGAAGCTGAATGCGGCGGCCGAAATGATGCCGATCACCTGGCCCGAATTTGGCACCCTGCACCCGTTCGCGCCGTTGGATCAAGCGATGGGGTATCATGAAGCGATCAGTGATCTTTCAGAAAAGCTATGCGAAATAACGGGTTACGATGCGATGTCGATGCAACCCAATTCCGGTGCGCAGGGCGAATATGCAGGGCTGTTGACCATTGCCGCCTATCACCGGGCGCGCGGTGATGTGCAGCGCAATGTCTGCCTGATTCCGGTTTCTGCGCATGGCACCAACCCGGCCTCGGCGCAGATGGCGGGGATGAAGGTGGTGGTGGTGAAGTCCGCGCCGAACGGCGATGTGGATATCGAAGATTTCCGCGCCAAAGCTGTGGCAGCGGGCGCTACGCTGGCGGCGTGCATGATCACCTACCCATCGACCCACGGCGTGTTTGAGGAAACCGTTCGTGATATTTGTGCGATCACGCATGAATTTGGCGGGCAGGTTTATATCGACGGCGCAAATATGAACGCCATGGTGGGGCTTGTGCAGCCGGGGAAAATTGGTGGCGATGTCAGCCATTTGAACCTGCACAAAACCTTTGCCATTCCGCATGGAGGCGGCGGTCCCGGCATGGGGCCGATTGGGGTCAAGGCGCATTTGTCACCCTATTTGCCGGGGCATTCGGAAACGGGTGGCGGTGAAGGGCCGGTTTCGGCGGCACCTTACGGATCAGCGTCTATCTTGCTGATATCATGGGCCTATTGCCTGATGATGGGCGGGCCGGGGCTGACGCAAGCCACGCGCGTCGCGATCTTGAATGCCAACTACATCGCGGCCCGGCTCAAGGGCGCTTATGACGTGCTGTTCATGGGCAAACGGGGTCGTGTGGCGCATGAATGTATCCTTGATACGCGGCCCTTTGCCGAAGTTGGCGTCACGGTAGACGATATCGCAAAGCGGTTGATCGACAACGGCTTTCACGCCCCTACGATGAGTTGGCCGGTATCTGGCACGCTGATGGTGGAGCCGACCGAGTCTGAAACAAAGGCCGAAATAGACCGCTTTATCAATGCGCTGCTGGCCATCCGCGCAGAGATAAAGGCTGTGGAAGACGGCGAGATCAGCGCGACCGACAGCCCCCTGCGACACGCGCCGCATACGGTCGAAGACCTGATCGCGGACTGGACCCGCAAATACCCACGCGAACAAGGTTGTTTTCCGCCGGGCGCGTTCCGGGTTGATAAATATTGGCCACCCGTGGGCCGTGTCGACAATGTGTTTGGCGACCGCAATCTGGTCTGCACCTGCCCACCGGTGGAAAGCTACATGCAAGCAGCGGAATAAGCGGCTGACAAGACTGCCGATATTTAACGAAAAGCCATGCCGATTTGGTGGTTTTTGGCAAAATCATGGGAAACAACCTAAATTGTTTCCTGTCCCTGCCACGAAATGGTCAAGATCAAACAGCTAAAAAGAAGGACCAAAACGAAAGACCAAATCAACATGTCGCCATCGAATAGCCCTGCATCATCGATGATGCATCAATCTGGCCGTCGGTCATTCGGATCGCTGCTATACGGGGCAGAGTGGTTGCTTTTGGGCATGGTGGCGGCGATCTCACTGGCGGGTGTGGTCAATGCCGCTGTATCGCATCAAGCCGTGGATTGGCTGTCGTTTTTCCCGGCCTTCGGTGCAAGCCTTGCGCTGGTTGCGATGGGCATCTTTATCCGCGCCAAACGCGATATGCCGCGCATGGCATTGGGGGCAATCGGATTTGGCGTGTTCATGAGCTTTACCGGCAGCATCGCGATTTTTATCTTTACGCTGTTTCCCTTGGTCCATCCGTTGATCGACCCACAGCTGATGGCGCTTGATGCGGGCTTTGGATTTTCGTGGCTGGGCTTTGTGGAATTGGTTGCGAAGCTTCCCCTGACCGGCACCGCGCTGCGGTATGTTTATCTCAGCATTTTGCCGCAAGTGGTGGCCGTGATCATTTTGCTGTCGTTCCTGAACCGCCCCGTGGCGTTGCACCGTTTTCTAACGGTCGGCATTGTTTGCATGATCGTGACAGTCAGTTTTTGGTGGCTGCTGCCCAGTGTCGGCCCCGCCGCATATGGAATGGTCTCAACCGCCGCGCAAGACAGCATAGCCCTTATGGCAAATGCGGCTTACGGCGCAGATATGCGCAGATTTGCGTTGCAGGGAGTAGAGGTGATCACGCTTGGCGAAATCGCCGGGGTTATCGCCTTTCCGTCATTTCACATTGTCATGACCTGCATGGTTCTGTGGTTCACGCGCAAAACCTGGGCTTTCGGTCCGCTGTTGGCGGTTGATATTGCGATGCCAGTGGCGACAATTGTTCACGGCGGCCACCATTTGGTGGATCTGTTTGGCGGTGTGGCCGTGTTTGCAGCCTGCCTTTGGGGGGTTATGCGGGTTTTGCCCGACCAAAGATCTGCGTGATCACCTCTGCGCGTTCCGATCAAGAAAGTCTGGCGTCAGGCATTCAAGAAAATGCGCACAGTTTCTTCGAATTCGCGTGGTTTTTCGGCGTGCAGCCAATGGCCAGCGCCGGCGATGCTGGCGAAATCGGCATTGGGAAACTGGCGCAGGATCAGGGCGCGGTGTTCTGGCAAAACATAACTGCTTTTCGCACCAGATAAAAACAGTGCCCGGCCATCAAACTGCCCCACGGTGCCGGGCCAGCCGACAATTTTTTGTGCCTCCTGTGCAAGCACGGAAAGATTAAGGCGCCAGACTGGCGGCGTGGCGCGCACATCAAGCGACTGCAAAAAGAACGCACGCAATGCGGGGTCGGCGATGCTTTTGGCAAGCCGGGCATCCGCCTCGGCGCGGCTCACAAGCCCCGCCAGATCAAGCCCGGCCATCGCTGCGACGTTTTTGTTTTGGTCATGGGTATAGGCGACAGGTGCAATATCGGCGACCACCAATCTGCGCAGAAATGTGCCTTGCGTCAGTGCCAGCACCATGGCGGTTTTGCCGCCCATGGAATGGCCCAGCACGTCGGCGCTGCCACCGTGTGCTGCAATAACCTGCGCCAGATCATCGGCCATTTCGGGGTAGCCTTGGCTGGCAAACCGCGGGCTGTCACCGTGGTTTCGCATATCAACCACGATCACATCGCGGCTGTCTGCCAGCCTGCGCGCGATCACCCCCCAGTTACGGCCAGATCCGAACAGGCCATGTGCTATCAGCAAAGGCGGCTGGTCCTGGGGGGCTATGGCTTTGAAAATCGTGAAATTCAGCATGGAATTGGTCTAAACCATATGCCGCAGCCGGGCCAGACCTGTTGTCACATGGGGGCCGCTGCGGATAAGCTGGCCACCACAGCAGATGAGGGTTTGATGAGCGCGGTAACAATACAACAAATGGCCGAGCGTATAACCACCCTGATGGAGCAAAGGTTACGGCTTAAAGGCAAGGATTTGCGAGAAAAGCTGCGCAAAGGTGGGCGGATATTGCCGCGCCGCGTGCGGGCAGCGGCTGAACAGTTGGCAGATGCCGCGGAGCGGTCGCAAAACCCGAAGCTGCTTTTACAAATAGATGAGGCCGCGGTGGTTTCGGCCTACGACATTTGTTCAAAGCATCTTGGCAAGATTGATGCAGCCTTCCTGCGCACGAGTTCCATGCTGCGCACTGCAAGGTCGATCGTGATCAGTTTGCTGGTGGTCGCAGGCTTGGCAATCGCGGTTTTGTATTGGCGCGGCTATCTGTAGCGGGGCCGTGTTGGCACGGCCCCTGATCACAAATCACAGCCCCGGATAGATAGGATATTGTGCACAAAGAGCCGCCACTTTCGCGCGCACAGCAGCCTCGACCTGCGCGTTGCCATCTTCGCCATTGGCAGCAAGACCGTCAACCACTTCGACAATCCAATCGCCAATCTGGCGAAATTCAGGCTCGCCAAAGCCACGCGTGGTGCCAGCAGGCGTGCCCAGACGGACGCCGCTGGTGATCGTGGGCTTTTCGGTATCAAACGGAATGCCGTTTTTGTTGCAGGTGATATGGGCGCGGCCAAGTGCCTTTTCAGTGGCATTGCCTTTGACACCCTTGGGGCGCAGATCGACCAGCATCAGGTGGGTGTCGGTGCCGCCTGTGACAATATCAAGCCCGCCTTTCATCAACTGATCCGCCAGCGCTTGCGCGTTCTTGATCACTTGCGCTTGGTAGGTTTTGAAACCGGGTAGCAAAGCCTCACCGAACGCCACGGCTTTGGCGGCGATCACATGCATCAAAGGGCCGCCTTGGATGCCGGGGAAAATGGCCGAATTGAACTTTTTCGCCAGAGCTTCGTCATTGGTCAAGATCATGCCACCGCGCGGGCCGCGCAGGGTTTTGTGGGTCGTGGTGGTGGCCACATGCGCATGGGGGAACGGCGATGGATAGAGGCCCGCCGCCACAAGCCCCGCAACATGCGCCATATCCACCAGAAGGTAAGCGCCGATAGAATCGGCAATGGCCCGCATGCGCGCAAAGTCGATAATGCGCGGAATGGCAGAGCCACCGGCGATGATCATTTTCGGTTGATGTTCCGTGGCCAGACGCTGCACTTCGTCATAATCCAGCAGCAGGTCTTGGCGGCGCACACCGTATTGCACGGCATTGAACCATTTGCCCGACTGGTTGGGGGCGGCCCCATGCGTCAGGTGGCCGCCTGCATCAAGGCTCATCCCCAGAATGGTGTCACCCGGTTTGATCAGGGCCTGAAACACGCCCTGGTTGGCTTGGCTGCCGGAATTTGGCTGCACATTGGCAAAGGCCACGCCGAACAATTCGCAGGCGCGAGAAATTGCCAGATTTTCGGCGATATCGACATATTGGCAGCCGCCGTAATATCGCTTGCCGGGGTAACCTTCGGCATATTTGTTGGTCATCACAGACCCTTGCGCTTCCATCACCGCGCGGGAGACGATGTTTTCAGACGCGATAAGTTCAATCTCATCGCGCTGGCGGCCCAATTCTTGGGTCATCGCCCCAAACAATTCCGGGTCGCGCGACGACAGGGTTTCAGTAAAGAAACCGTTATCACGGTGGGGGGCGTTCATTGGCTTCTCCTTGCAGGGATCGGTGTTTGGCAAGTGTTTAATGCATCAATAGCCATCGGGAAAGGTAAGAAAACGACGCAGAGCGCGGCGTTGGCGAAATGATCTTTCCCCAAGGCGGCGCGCTGGGGGTTGAGTTTGCAGGGCTGGCCAGACATGACTGGCACAGAGATTACAAAGGATGGGCCAATGGCCAATCGCAACATCGCTTTCAAAGCCAGCACTGCCCCTGCTGCGCAGGAGGCATTGGCAGCCCTTACGGCGGCCTATGGGCAGTGCCCGGTTAAAAAGGCCGCATGGGTTGTGGCACTGGGCGGTGATGGCTTCATGCTGCAAACGCTACATTCCACGCAGGCTTTGGGATTGCCGGTCTACGGGATGAACTGCGGCACTATCGGGTTTTTGATGAACGGCTACACCCTTGAGGGCCTGCCTGACCGGTTGGCTGAAGCTGAGGAAGCGGTGATCAATCCGCTGGCGATGCGGGCGGAAATGGCATCGGGCAAAGTGGCTGAGGCGCTGGCGATCAACGAAGTATCGCTGTTGCGGGCAGGGCCACAGGCGGCAAAACTGCGCATCAGTATCGACGGCAAGGTGCGCCTGGATGAATTGGTTTGTGACGGTGCGCTTGTGGCCACGCCAGCGGGATCAACCGCTTACAACTATTCCGCGCATGGACCAATTTTGCCGATCTGGTCTGATGTATTGGCATTGACCGCAATGGCAGCGTTTCGGCCAAGGCGTTGGCGCGGTGCGTTGTTGCCAAAAACCGCTGTGGTGCGGTTTGACGTGTTGGAGCCGGACAAACGCCCGGTGATGGCAGATGCCGACGGGCGGTCTGTGCGCGATGTGGTGTCGGTTGAAATCCGGTCAGAACCCGGTGTTGCGCACCGGATTTTGTTCGATCCGGGGCACGGCCTGGAAGAACGCCTTATCGGCGAGCAGTTTGTTTGACATCCGGGTGCAGCGCGTTTTCTGCGCAGAAAACGAAACCGAATTCTGCGCAGAATTCGGCGCAATCCATCAAGGTTTCGCCCAGCCTTCGATCTTGCGATACAGCGTTGAGGGCGAAATATCCAGAACCCGCGCTGCCTTGGGCACAGACCCGCCATGACGATCCAAAGTAGCCTCAATCACCGTTTTTTCAATTTCGGCCATGGTTTTGCCGATCAGCGCATCAAGACCTGGCGCATGCGTGGCCCCGCGCTGGGGTGAAATCTCTGCAATGCCGCCGGTTTCCAGATCGCTGGGCAACATCGGTTTGGTGACGATTCCGCCATCATTCAAAACCACAACATTGCGGATGACATTTAACAGCTGTCGCACATTGCCGGGCCAGGGATGCTTGCGAAAAAGCATCCGCACTTCCGTCGAAAGCCCATCAAAATGCCGACCCTCTTCATCGGCAAACCGCGCAAGCGCTGTCTCCGCAATTTCGATCACGTCCTCACCGCGTTCACGCAAAGGCGGCATGTGAATGGGCACGACATAGAGGCGGTAATACAGATCTTCACGAAACTGGCCCCGACGAACAGCCTCCAATGGGTCCACGTTGGTTGCGCAGACAATGCGGACGTTCACCTTGCGGGGGCGCGTGGCACCGACTGGTTGCACCGTAGAGGTTTGCAAAAACCGCAGCAGTTTGGTCTGCAAAGCCGGGGCCATTTCGCAGATTTCATCTAAAAACAGCGTGCCACCATCGGCGGCAGTCGCAGCACCGGGCTTGTCGGATATAGCCCCGGTAAACGACCCCTTCATATGGCCGAACACTTCGGATTCCAAAAGGTCTTGCGGAATGGCCCCGCAGTTCAGCGCAATGAACGGCCCGGTCGCGCGGTTGGAATTGTCATGTACGGCCAATGCGCACAGCTCTTTGCCGGTGCCGCTTTCGCCGGTGATGAACACGGTCGCCATCGACCGCGCAACAGACCGGATCTTGGCATGGATGCGATTCATCGCGTCGGATGATCCGATGAATGCGCCATTGATGTTTGGCAAAGCGGGGGCTGCAAGTTTGGGCACGGCGATCGCAGCCGGTCTGCGCGCGGCGCGATCGGCGGCCGCATTTTCTACAGCGCCCAAAAAGCGTTGCTCATCAAAGGGTTTGACCAAAAATTCGTGGGCACCAGCGCGCATCGCCTCAACCGCTTTGTTGATCGACCCATTCGCCGTGATCACGATCACCGCAGTTTCCGGGTGCAGGGCCAGCATATCATGCATCACGTCCAGCCCGTCACGGTCTGGCAGCACCAAATCCAGCAAAACAACATCCGGCACCGTATCCACAAACTGCGCCATGCCATCGGCGGCATTGCCAGCCACCCGCACGCCGTGCCCTGCTGACATCAGCACCGACTTATACACCAATTGCAGCGACGGCATATCTTCGATCAGTAAAATGTTCGGCCGCGGCGCATCTCGGGTTAGGGTGCGTGTCGACATGGTTATGCCCCCTTTTTGTCGTGCAGTTGGGCGATCAGATCGGCAAGACAAGTCATTATGTTTTCCGTAATATCCACCGTATCGCCTGGGTTTTGCGCCTGTGCGCCCCGGTTCAACCGCTGCGCCAATGCGTGTAGTTCTGTGTCGCCAACCGTTCCTGCAAGACCTATCAGAACATGGCTTTTTGCGCGCAGTGCGGCAAAATCGGGGCCATTCCAAGCCGCATCAAGATGGGCGCGGGTGGTTTTCAGATCGTCGATCAGGGCCGCTACCAATTCAGGCGCGCCTGTCGGTCCGGCAAGACGCAAAAGGTGTTCCAGTGGCGTAAGATCTATAATGCGGGTCACGGCCATATTGGCGGAAGGTTACGCCAGATTGCCGTAAAGTCCAGCCTGCCAAGGCCGGACAGCCCGCCGTTAGCCATAATGCGCCACCGGCGTGCCCGCCAATGCCGACATATTCAAAAGCCCGCGCGCAGTGATCGACGGGGTCACGATGTGCGCGCGGTTGCCCATGCCCATCAGGATCGGACCAACTTCAAGCCCACCCGCCTTTAATTTCAGCATGTTACGGGCGGTGCTGGCGGCATCGGTATAGGCAAAGACCAGCACATTGGCAGCCCCCTGCAAGCGGGCATTGGGAAAGATGCGCGCGCGCAATTCCGGATCAAGTGCTGCATCGCCGGACATCTCACCTTCATAATCGAAGTCCACTTTGCGCGCATCCAGAATGGCAAGTGCCGCGCGCATACGCCGACCGGAATCTGAATCAAGGTTACCAAAGTTGGAATGCGAACACAGCGCCACCTTGGGCGTTACCCCAAAGCGCCGCGCATGACGGGCGGCACCAATGATGGTTTCGGCGATCTGGTCAGGCGTGGGGGCGGCATGAACCTGGGTGTCGGCCACAAACAAGGGCCCGTCTTCAAGGATCATCAACGACAGCGCGCCAACGGGGTGCAAATCGCCCTTGGCCAAAATCTGGCAAACATAGTTGAGGTGCCAAAGGTATTGCCCGAAAGTACCGCAGATCATGCTGTCGGCATCCCCCCTGTGCACAGCAATGGCGGCGATGGCGGTGGAATTGGTGCGCATAACGGCGCGGGCGATATCTGGCGTCACGCCGCGACGTTCCATCACCTCGTGGTAGCTGCCCCAATAGTCGCGGTAGCGATGATCGCTTTCGGGATTGATGATTTCGAAATCTTTGTCCGGGCGGATCGGCAGGCCTGCGCGTTCGCAGCGCGCAGCAATCACTTCAGGCCGACCGATCAGGATCGGTTTATCCGTCATCTCTTCCAACATCGCATTGGTGGCGCGCAGCACCCGTTCATCCTCGCCCTCGGCAAAGATGATGCGGCGGTCGGCGGTGCGGGCGGCGTCGAACACCGGGCGCATGATCAGGGCGGATTTGAACACCGATCCATTCAGCTTTTCACGGTAGGCATCCAGATCGGCGATGGGCCGTGTGGCGACCCCGGTTTCCATCGCAGCGCGGGCCACGGCAGAGGCGACCACGCCGATCAAGCGCGGATCAAAAGGCTTCGGGATCAGGTAATCCGCGCCAAAGCTAAGGGTTTCGCCACGGTAGGCGGCAGCCGCCTCGGCACTGGTGGTGGCCCGGGCGAGGGCGCAAATCCCGTCGATGCAGGCAAGCTGCATCGCATCGTTGATCTGTGTGGCCCCCACATCCAACGCACCCCGAAAAATAAATGGAAAGCACAGCACGTTGTTGACCTGATTGGGAAAATCGCTGCGCCCGGTGGCGATGATGGCATCAGGGCACACCGCGCGCACGGCATCTGGCAGGATTTCTGGCGTGGGGTTGGCAAGTGCAAAAACGATGGGCCGGGGGGCCATTTTTGCCACCATATCCGGGGTCAGCACGCCGGGGCCGGACAGGCCAAGAAACAGATCGGCGTCGATCATAACATCGCTCAGGGTCTGGGGCGTGGACCCTTGGGCATAGGCAGCTTTCTGGTCTGTCATCTGTGCCACACGGCCGTGGTAAACCAGCCCCTCCAGATCACACAGCCAAACATGTTCGCGCTTAACCCCAAGTTTCAACAGCATATTCAGGCAAGCTATTCCCGCCGCACCGCCGCCGGTTGAGACGATCTTGATCTGATCAAAGCGTTTGCCCGCCACATGCAGCGCGTTGGTGGCGGCGGCACCGACCACAATTGCCGTGCCGTGCTGATCATCGTGGAACACCGGGATTTTCATCCGCTCGCGGCACAACGCCTCCACTATAAAGCAATCGGGGGCTTTGATGTCTTCCAGATTGATCGCGCCAAAGGTGGGTTCCAGCGCGCAGACGATATCGGCCAGTTTGTAGGGATCGGCCTCGTTCACCTCGATATCGAAACAGTCGATATTGGCGAATTTCTTGAACAGAACCGCCTTGCCCTCCATCACCGGCTTCGATGCCAAAGCGCCAATGTTGCCAAGGCCCAGGACCGCCGTGCCATTGGTCACCACGCCGACCAGATTGCCGCGAATGGTATAGCGGCTGGCGCTGGACGGATCGGCCTTGATCTCCAGACAGGCCTCGGCCACGCCGGGCGAATAGGCCAGGCTCAGGTCGCGGCCATTGGCAAGCGGCTTGGTCGCGCGAATTTCCAGCTTCCCGGGCTTGGGGAATTCATGGTAATCCAGCGCCGCCTGTTTGGCATTGTCGTGCCTGGCCTCTTCCATCCGCCCCTCCGCAAAATCTGGTTTACCCTTAAACCATATGCCACAAAGCGCATAGCCACGGTTTCCTGCATCGGCTTTCGGGTGCGCTTGCAAATCGCCCCCCAAACTCGCAGTCTGACCGAAACCCAGCAGGATTGCCATGCCAGACACCTATGAAACCCGCGCCGAAATTCGCCTGCCCACGGCAGAGCTACGCAATGACCTGCCGTTCTACACCAAGGTGCTGAAAATGCGGCTCGACAGCATCTACCCGGCCGACAACCCCGAGGTGGCGGTGCTGTCCGGTCACGGCCTGCGCATCCGCATCCAGAAAGGTGCGCCCGAAGCGCCCGGCACCATCCGCATCCTGACCGACGACCCTGACGCCTTTGCAGACGGCCAGCGCAGCCTCACCGCCCCCAACGGCACCCGCATCGAAATCGACGAACTCAACCCCCCCGTCCACCTACCGGAAACCCAGCACGCCTTCGTCGTCCGCCGCCTCGCCGATCAGGCCCCCTGGGTCATCGGCCGCGCCGGCATGCACTACCGCGACCTGATCCCGTCGCGCCTCGGCGGCGCGATGATCGCCAGCCACATCCGCATTCCCGACGGCGGCCCGGTCCCCGACATGGTGCATTTCCACAAGGTCGGCTTCCAGCTGATCTTCTGCATCAAGGGCTGGGTCGATGTGGTCTACGAAGATCAGGGCGGCCCGATCCGCCTGAATGCCGGCGATTGCTTCATCCAGCCCCCCGAAATCCGCCACCGGGTCCTGACTGCCAGCGCGGGCATCGAGGTGATCGAGATTGGCGTCCCCGCCGACCACGTCACCGAAATCGAACATGGCATGAACCTGCCCACCCCGTATTTCCGCCCCGACCGTGAATGGCAGGGCCAGCGGTTCGTTCACAACATCGGCGCGAAAGGCAGCTTCGCCCCCTTCCGCATCCCCGGATTCGAGGCGCGCGACACCACGATCAGTGCAGGCACCAAAGGTGTCGCCTCGGTCATGGTCGCCCGCCCCACCGGTCCCGCCCCCTGGACCAAACACCAATGCGACATCCTGTTCAGCTTCGTGCTGTCCGGCGCGATGACCCTTGAAGGCGAGGGCAAAGACCCCTGCCGCCTGGCCCCCGGCGACGCTTTCGTGATCCCGCCCGCCATGGCCACCCGCTATGCCGACTGCACCCCTGACCTCGAACTCCTC
>JAYSPY010000095.1:0-23830 GCA_043721855.1 Pseudorhodobacter sp. | reverse complement strand
CTTTGGCTTTCCAACCATTTGCTTGCAGATGCCGATCTTGGTGGCGAGGCGGCAAGATTTCTGGTGGCAATCGCAAAATGCCCGGCCCCGGTCGTGGTGGTGTCAAACGAGGTTGGCTGGTCCATCGTGCCCGACAACGCGCTTGCCCGCGCCTTTCGCGATGCGCAGGGCCGGCTGAACCAACACATGGCGGCCCACGCAGGGCTGGTGGTGGCCGTCATGGCGGGATTGCCGATTGTGCTGAAAGGCCAGTTGCCGGATGCCACTGCATGACCCGGTTCTGGTGGGTGCGTCACGGGCCGACACATGCAAAAACCATGGCCGGATGGTCTGACCTGCCTGCCGATCTGTCCGATCACAGCGCCTTGGCACGTCTGTCTGCCTATCTGCCACAAGACGCGGTCATGATATCATCAGACCTGATCCGCGCCGTCACGACCGCTGATGCTGTGCAAGCAAACCGCGCCCGCCTGCCGCATGACCCGATGCTGCGCGAGATGCATTTTGGCGATTGGGAACTGCGCAGCCATAGCCAGGTAGAAGCGGAAACCCCCGACCTCATCCGCGCATTTTGGGATAGGCCCGGTGATGTGCGCCCGCCCAATGGCGAAAGCTGGAACGAAATCAATGCCCGCGTCTGGTCCGCAACGGACCGCCTGATATCGGATTTCAGCGGTCGCAATATCATTGTGGTTGCCCATTTTGGCGCTATCCTGTCAGCCCTGCAGCGCGCTGAAAATCTAACCCCGCAACAAGCCTTTTCGCACCGTATTGATAATTTGTCGGTCACCGAAATGGCGTATGGGCCGGGTGGCTGGCAGCTTGGCCGCACCAATCACATCGCGTGATGCATATGCGCACAAATCTGCTCTTTCATGGCCGCACCGGACCCGCTACCCAAGCCTCACCCTATCCCTAACCCCACACCTACCCCTGACCGGAGACCGCCATGACCTACGATCTTGCCATTGGCGACCGCGCCTATTCCAGTTGGTCCCTGCGCGGCTGGCTGCTGTTTGATGCCTTTGGCATTCCGGTCAAGACCCATATTGCCCGGCTTTATACCGACGAATTGGCAACCCTGCTGAAAGGATTTTTCCCCGGACGCACCGCCCCCACCATGCGCACGCCAGACGGCACTGTTGTGCCCGAAACCCTTGCAATTGCCGAAGAACTGGCCTCGCGCGAACCCCATGCCGGAATATGGCCCACGGACCCAAAGGCGCGGTCAATTGCCCGCGTTTTGGCCGCGGAAATGCATGCAGGCTTTGGCGCTTTGCGCAGTCATTGCCCGATGAACCTGCGGGTCAGCTACACCGATTGTGCGCCAACCGATGCCGTCTTGGCCGACCTTGACCGCCTGCAAACGGTCTGGGCATGGGCGCGCCGCGAAACCGGCGCAAGCGGACCGTGGCTTTGCGGTGGCTACAGCGCCGCCGACGCCTTCTTTGCCCCCGTCGCCGGGCGGATCGCAGGCTATAACCTGCCCGTTGCGCCAGATGCCGCCGCGTATGTGGCCGCACATCTGGCGCATTCCTCGTTTCGCCGTTGGCGTGCGATGGGCTTGGTGGACGGTGCCGATCAAGCGTTTTACCGCCGCGATTTTCCCGTGCGCCCATGGCCGGGGCCACAAATCCTGGCGGCAAAAGCCGTGGCGCATGGGCCATCCGTTAACGCCACTTGCCCCTATTCGGGCAAGCCCGTGACAGACTTTCTGCAGCTTGGCGGCAAGGTCTGGGGCTTTTGCAACCCGTTCTGTCGCGATAAAACCGTCGCCGACCCTGAAGCATGGCCTGAATTCATGGCCCTTTACCAATCGTAAACCTTTACCCCCCATCCGTTAACCAAGGTGAACGGAGTGCGGGATATGGTTGCACGCGCCTACACAGTGGCCTTCGAAGGGGTCGAGGCGCGCATCGTCGAGGTGCAATGCGCCATAGCCCCCGGCTTGCCGTCATTTTCCATCGTCGGTCTGCCCGATAAAGCGGTGTCAGAGGCGAAAGAGCGTGTGCGCGCCTCGCTCGCCTCGATGTCCATCGCGCTGCCGTCCAAACGCATCACGGTCAACCTGTCGCCTGCAGATTTGCCCAAGGAAGGATCACATTTCGATCTGCCGATTGCTCTGGCGTTGTTGGCGGCCCTGGAAATCATCCCGAAGGATGAAATCGAAGGCACGGTGGCGCTGGGTGAATTGTCCCTCGACGGCCGCCTGATTGCCGTCATCGGCGCGTTGCCTGCCGCCATGGCTGCCGCCGATGCGGACCGCGCGTTGCTGTGCCCCAAGGCCTGCGGCGCAGAGGCGGCATGGGTCGGCGCGACGCAGGTGCTGGCGGCAAATTCGCTCTCCGAAGTGGTGCGTCACTACACCGGCCAATCGCCGCTGACCCCCGCCGAGGCGGGCGAGGTGCAACCCGCCATCCATCGCCGCGATCTGCGCGATGTGAAGGGGCAAGAACGTGCCAAACGCGCGCTGGAAATTGCCGCAGCGGGCCGCCACCACGTGCTGATGATCGGCAGTCCTGGGTCGGGCAAGTCCATGCTGGCCGCCCGCCTGCCCGGCATTTTACCTCCCTTGTCTGCGATTGAGGCGCTGGAAACCTCGATGATTCATTCGCTTGCGGGGCTGCTGACCGATGGTGGCATCAGCCGGGCGCGGCCCTACCGCGAGCCGCACTATACCGCATCCATGGCCGCGATCGTTGGCGGCGGGCGTGGGGCCAAACCGGGCGAAATCAGCCTGGCCCATAACGGCGTGCTGTTCCTGGACGAATTCCCTGAATTCCCGCGCCCGGTTCTGGAAACTCTGCGCCAACCCATCGAGACCGGCGAAATCGTCGTCGCCCGCGCCAATGCGCATGTGAAATATCCCTGCCGTTTCTTGCTGGTGGCGGCGGCAAACCCTTGCAAATGTGGCTATTTGACCGATCCATCCCGATCTTGCAGCCGCGCACCGATTTGCGGCGACGATTACATCGGGCGCATCTCTGGCCCCTTGATGGACCGCTTTGATCTGCGCATCGAAGTGCCGCCCGTGGCCTATACCGACCTTGATCTGCCAGCCTCGGGTGATACCTCGGCGCAGGTATCTGCCCGGGTGGCTGCGGCACGCGCCGTGCAAACCGCGCGCTTCACAGACCATCCCGACATGCGCGTCAACGCTGATGCCGAAGGCGCGGTGCTTGACGAAATTGCAAGCCCCGATGCCGAAGGGCGCGCGCTTTTGGCCCGCGTGGCAGAACGCTTTGGCCTGTCAGCCCGCGGCTATCACCGGGTCTTGCGCGTGGCCCGCACCATTGCCGATCTGGATGGATCAACGGGCGTGCGTCAGCCGCATATTGCCGAAGCGGTCAGCTTTCGGCTGGCCTCCAGCGCCAAAGGCTAAGCACGCCTGGCCTCAATCACCTGCCAGATCCGCGCGGCCGTGTTGGTGCCATCAAACCGTTCAAGCTCTTGTATGCCTGTGGGCGAGGTCACGTTAATCTCGGTCAGATAATCGCCAATCACATCGATGCCGACAAAGATCTGACCGTGCTCCCGCAGGGTCGGGCCAATCGCAGCACAAATCTCAAGATCACGCGGCGTCAGGCCCACTTTTTCCGGCCGCCCGCCTGCATGCATGTTGGACCTCGTCTCCCCCGCCTGCGGCACCCGGTTGATCGCGCCAACCGGCGCGCCGTCCACCAGAATAATCCGCTTGTCGCCTTTGGCAACATCGGGCAAAAACTTCTGCACAATCAACGGCTCACGGTTGATACCGGTGAACATCTCATACAGAGATGCCAAATTCCGATCGTTCGGATCAAGCCGGAACACCCCCGCACCGCCATTGCCATACAGCGGCTTCAGGATGATATCGCCGTGCCGCGCCTTGAAATCGCGGATGGTCTGCAAATCGCGCGCAATCGCGGTGGGTGGCGTCAGATCGGGAAACCGCAGCACCAACAGCTTTTCCGGATAATTGCGCACCCAGAACGGATCGTTCACCACCAAAGTCTTTGGGTGGATCATGTCCAGCAAATGGGTGGTGGTGATATAGCCCATGTCGAATGGCGGATCCTGACGCAGCCAAACCACATCAAAATCGGCCAGATCAACCTCGGCTTCCGGCCCGTAGGTGACATGATTGCCAACCTCACGCCGCAGGGTGATCGGAAAGCCGCGCGCAATCACGCGACCTTCCACAAAGGCCAACTTGTCCGGGGTGTAAAAGAACAACTCATGCCCCCGCTCCTGCGCTTCAAGCGCAATGCGAAAGGTGCTGTCCGCGTTGATGTTCACAGACCCGATCGGGTCCATCTGCAAAGCCACCTTCAGGATCATAGCCGTCTCCGCCTTCAAAGACGCAACTGATGACGCAACTGCGCGCGGTATGCAAACAAGTCAGGCGGCGAAGGCATTTTCCAATATCTCAATTTGCCCGATACTATTGACCAAAGCGACGTCAAATCGACTTTCTGTCAGTTGGCCAGCAGGTTCACCCGCCAAAAATTCGGACGCCGATGCATAAATCCGCGCCATCTGCCGCAATGACAGATGTTCCGCCGCCAAAGCGTGGGTTGAACTTTGTTTGACCTCAATAAAGATCACTTCGGCACCATCCCGCGCGATCAGGTCAATTTCCCCCGACACACCCCGCCACCGCCGCGCACAAACAGCGCGCCCAGACCGGGAATACAGTTGTGCCACCTGCTCTTCGGCGGCAATTCCAGCATGGTAGGATCGTGCGCCGCTCATTTTGTCCCCATTTTCAATGCCATTTGATACACATCGCGGCGCGGCAAAGCGTAGGCTTCTGCGACCGCAGCCGAAGCATCCTTCACCGTCATCGTTGCAAGCGCCACCTTCAAAGCCATCTCCACCGTTTCAGCATCGGCCTTTGCGACATCGGCACGGTCTATCAGCACAACAATTTCGCCCTTCACCGACCGCCCCGCGAAGGCATCTGCAAGCTGCCGCAACGATCCGCGTTGCACCTCTTCGAATCGCTTGGTCAATTCCCGGCACACCGCAGCGTAGCGCCCTTCCCCCATATACTGCGACAAATCTTCCAATAATTGGTTAATACGCTTCGGCGATTCGTATAAGATCAGCGTGGCTTGCACCCCCGCCAATTCGGCCAGAAATGTTGCCCGCGCCGATTTGGTCGCCGGCGGAAAGCCCGCAAACAAAAACCGATCCGACGGCAGGCCAGATACCGTAAGCGCGCACAAAACTGCCGAAGCACCCGGCGCGGCAAGCACCGGATAGCCCGCCTCAATTGCCGCGCGCGACAACTGAAACCCGGGGTCAGACACCAACGGCGTGCCCGCTTCTGATGCGTAAGCCACGGATTTACCCATCGCCAATGCCTGCATCAGGCGGGGTCGCATCGCGGCATCATTATGCTCGTGGTAGGCGTAAACATGGCGATCCCCCAAAGGCACGCCATGAATTGCCATCAAATGCTTAAGCGTTCGGGTATCCTCGGCCGCAAGCACCTCGGCCCCGGCAAGAATATCCAGCGCCCGCAAAGTGATATCGCGCGCAGCCCCGATGGGCGTTGCGATGAAATGCAGGCCCGGCACAATGGTGCGGGGCGACAACGCAGGCGTGCCGATGATCACATGCAATCCCTTCGAAAGTTTACTTCCCGCCACGAACCGCATAGGACTTATCAGAACCGTTTCGCGCCCCAGATGTGAGGAAAAGCATGTTGTCCGTTTTGCGTCTTGCCCGCAAGTCTTTGGGCCGAGTTGTCATTGGTGTCACCGCCATTGCTCTTGCAGCCTGCACACCAGGGGCTGTGACCACCCGCGGGCCGTCAATTGATGCGTCGGCCCCGGTGCCTGTGGCCCTGTTGGTGCCCGCAGGCTCTGGTCAGGCGGGGGATGAATTTCTGGCGCAAAGCCTGCAAAATGCCGCGAAACTGGCGATAGCCGATCTTTCAGGCGTGCAGATTGACCTGCGGGTTTACAGCACCGGCGGACAACCCGGGCAGGCACAAGCGATGGCGATCAAGGCCGTTGACGAGGGCGCATTGATCATCATCGGCCCGGTTTTCGCACAAGAGGCGAATGCCGCCGGGGTTGCTGTGGCCAGCCGTGGCATCAACGTACTTAGCTTTTCCAATAACCCCGATATTGCAGGCGGCAATGTCTTTGTGCTGGGCCAGACATTCGAATCAACGGCGGCGCGTCTGGCCACTTATGCTGCAAGCACCGGCAAACGTAAGCTGATGGTGGTGCATGATCGCAACACGGGGGGCGAGCTGGGTCTTGCTGCCATTCGCGCAGGCGCATCGGCAGCAGGATCGTCCGTTGTTGCGGTTGGCAATTACGAATTCTCGCAAAATGGTGTGGTTGCAGCGATTCCGGGCATTGCCGCTTCGGCCAATGCCAGCGGTGCGGATGCTGTTTTCTTTACGGCAGATACCGCCGGTGCCCTGCCTCTTGTCACCCAGCTGATGCGCGAAAATGGCATCAGTTCCGATACGCGTTTCATTGGTCTGACCCGCTGGGATGTGCCTGCAGCGTCGCTTGGGTTGCCGGGTCTGCAAGGTGGGTGGTTCGCGATGCCTGATCCAGGCTTGTTCCAGCAATATCAAGTCCGCTACCGAGCCGCATTTGGGTCTGCGCCACATCCTATCTCCGGTCTGGCCTATGACGGCATTGCCGCAATCGGCGCGCTGATCAAGCAAGGCAAAGCCAATGCGCTGACCGGGGCTGCCCTCACGCAAGGCTCGGGCTTTGTGGGCGTCAACGGGATTTTCCGCCTGCGCGATGATGGCACCAATGATCGCGGTCTTGCGGTGGCAGAGGTGCGCAGCGGCCAGATGGTGGTGATCGACGCGGCACCACGCAGCTTTGGCGGGGCGGGGTTCTGATCCCCACATCCACCATGCAAGACACATCCGGAATAAACGCCTCTGCCCCGGTGGCCTCGCCACCAGAGGCAGACCTGCTTATTCCCGCCCACTGCATAATAAACCCTGCTGGCCTTGTTGCCGCGATCACGACAGAGCTTGGCCAAAAACCCGACCCGCGTGCAGTGCGGGGCATCGCTGTGCGCCATCTGATCGACGCAAAGCAGCGCGGCAATGCGGCCCTTGCGGCAGCTTTCGCGACCAGACCGCTTGCGTCCCGGCTGTTGGTCCGGTCACAAGCCTATCTGACCGACGCCCTTGTCACCACCGTCTGCGAGGTGGCAATGCGCCATCTGCACCCGCTATCCAACCCGACCGAAGCTGAACGCATCGCTGTGCTGGCAGTGGGTGGCTACGGGCGCGCCGAAATGGCGCCGCAGTCCGATGTTGATCTGCTGTTTCTGACACCCTGGAAAATCACCCCTTGGGCGGAATCCGTGATCGAATCCATGCTGTACATGTTGTGGGATCTGAAACTGAAAGTTGGCCATGCCAGCCGCACCGTAAAAGACTGTTTGCGCCTTGGAAAAGCCGACACCACCATTCGCACGGCTTTGCTGGAACATCGGTTTATAGCGGGGTTTGCCCCGCTTGCAGCGGAGTTGAATGAAAAGCTGTGGTCAGAGCTGTTCCGCACCACCGGGCCAGAGTTTATTGAGGCAAAGCTGGCCGAACGCGCCGAACGCCACAAACGCCAGGGCGGGCAGCGCTATGTGCTGGAACCCAACGTCAAGGAAGGCAAAGGCGGGCTGCGCGATCTGCAAACCCTGTATTGGATCGGCAAATATCTGCACCGCGTGCCCTCTGCCGAAGGGCTGGTTTCCGCAGGCCTGCTGGACCGCGAAGAATACGATACCTTCACGCGTGCCGAAGATTTCCTTTGGGCTGCGCGCTGCCATCTGCACTACATCGCGGGCCGCATGGTGGACCAACTGACCTTTGACATGCAGGTCGAGGTTGCCGCGCGCATGGGCTATCACGATGCCGCCGGGCGGCGCGGGGTCGAGCATTTCATGCAAGACTATTTCCGCCATGCCACCAAAGTGGGCGAGTTGACCCGCATTTTCCTGACAGAACTTGAAGCCCGCCACGCCAAGCCCGAAGCGTCGCTGAAGGGTCTGTTCACCCGCAAGAAGGCCGTGCAGGCGGGCTATAGACTGGTGCAAGGCCGCATCGACGTGGTGGATTCGGCGGGTTTTCTGTCCGACAAGCTGAACCTGCTGCGCGTGTTCGAAGAAGCCTTGCGATCCGGATATCTTCTGCACCCCAATGTGATGCGCCTGATCGCCAGCAACCTGGCCCTGATCGACGATGACATGCGCGACGACCCCGAGGCTGTGCAAATCTTTCTGGATTTGATGCTCAAACACGGCAACCCGGAACGCGCCCTGCGCCGGATGAACGAACTGGGCATGCTGGGCACGTTTATTCCCGAATTCGAAGCCATCGTCGCCATGATGCAGTTTAACGTCTATCACCACTACACAGTGGACGAACACATCATCCAGACCATCAGCGTTTTGGCGCAGATTGAACGTGGCGAGTTGGTCGAAGAACTGCCCGTGGTCAGCGGCATTCTGAAAGAGGGCGTCAACAGACGGATTATTTTCATCGCGTTGTTGCTTCACGATATTGGCAAGGGCCGACCAGAGGATCATTCGATCCTTGGCGCACAAATCTCGCGCCGTGTGGCCCCGAGGTTGGGGCTTTCGGCAGACGAAGCTGAAACCGTCGAATGGCTGGTGCGCTATCATTTGTTGATGTCCGACATGGCACAAAAGCGCGATATCGGCGATCCGCGCACGGTTCGCGATTTCGCCAAGGCGGTGAAAACCAAAAAACGGCTCGATTTGCTGACCGTGCTGACCGTCTGCGATATTCGCGGTGTCGGTCCAAGCACATGGAACAACTGGAAAGCGCAGCTTTTGCGCCAGCTTTACCGCGATACAGCCGGCGCGCTGGAAGGCGGGCTGGAAACGCTGAACCGCGAAAACCGACAGGACGAGGCGTTGCGTGCCCTGCGCATCCGCCTGCCCGGCTGGACAGATGCCGCCTTTCAGGCAGAGGCGACGCGCCACTATGCGCCCTATTGGCAGGGCCTTTCCACCGAAACACACGAAGTCTTTGCCACCCTTTTGCAAGGCTTGGATGACAGCGAAATCCGCATTGATCTGCACCCCGATCCCGGCCGCGATGCAACCCGCGCCTGCTTTGCGCTGGCCGATCATCCCGGCATCTTTTCACGCCTTGCCGGCGCATTGGCGCTGGTCGGGGCCAACGTCGTCGATGCGCGCACCTATACGTCGAAAGATGGCTACGCGACCGCCGTGTTCTGGGTGCAGGACGCCGAAGGCGCGCCTTACGAAATTGCCCGCCTGCCCCGCCTGAGCAACATGATCGACAAATTCCTGAAGGGCGAAGTGCTGCCACGCGAAGCGTTGAAAGACCGCGACAAGGTCAAAAAACGCGACCGCGAGTTCCGCTTTCCCACCCATATCGCCTTCGACAATGACGGATCCGACATCTACACCATCATCGAGGTCGATACCCGCGACAGGCCCGGTTTGCTGTATGATCTGACCCGCACGCTGGCCGCCAATAACATCTACATCGCCAGCGCCGTGATCGCGACTTATGGCGCGCAGGTGGTGGACAGCTTTTATGTCAAAGACATGTTTGGCCTGAAACTTCACGCCAAAAATCGGCAAGAGGCGCTGGAACGCAAGCTGCGCGAAGCCATCGTTGATGGCGCGGTGCGGGCCCAGACGTGATGCAATTATGAATCAGCTATGAAAAAGCCATGAAGCCCATATCCTTGATGCGCAGCATTTTCACCGTCGGCGGCTGGACGCTGCTGTCACGCGGCGCGGGTTTTGCGCGCGATATCATGATGGCGGCCTACCTTGGCACCGGCCCGGTGGCGGATGCGTTCAACGTGGCGTTTTCGCTGCCAAACATGTTTCGCCGCTTCTTTGCCGAAGGCGCCTTCAATATGGCCTTCGTGCCGATGTTTGCCAAAAAGCTGGAAGGTGGCGAAGATGCGCAAGGCTTTGCGCGCGATGCGTTCAATGGCTTGGCCGCGATATTGATTGTGTTTTCGGTGATCGGCACGCTGGCAATGCCGTGGCTCGTTTGGGCCATGGCATCGGGCTTTGTCGGCGACGCGCGCTTTGATCTTGCGGTGCTTTATGGCCAGATCGGCTTTTGCTACATTTTGTTCATCAGCCTTGTGGCGCTGCTGTCTGGCGTGCTGAACGCCTACGGCCACTTCACCGAAGCGGGCTTTGTGCCGGTGCTGATGAACCTTGTGTTTATCGCGGCCATGCTTCTTGCGCTTCAAATGGGTTGGGATATGGGGCTGACGCTGGCTTGGACGGTGCCCGTCACGGGCATCCTGCAACTGGCCTTTACATGGGTCGCCGCCGCCCGCCTTGGCTTTCGCTTTACCCCGCGCTGGCCGACATGGACGCCGGAATTGAAGCGGCTCGCCACCATTGCCGCCCCCGCCGTGCTGGCGGGCGGCGTGGTGCAGATCAACCTATTGGTGGGCCGTCAGGTCGCCAGCTACACCGACGGCGCGGTATCGTGGCTGGTGTATGCCGACCGTCTGTATCAACTGCCGCTTGGCGTGGTCGGCATCGCCATCGGCACGGTTTTGCTGCCCGACCTGTCGCGCCGCCTGCGCGCGGGCGATGCAACCGGCGGCCGCGCCAGCTTTAACCGCGGTGTTGAATTTGCCCTTGCCCTCACCGTGCCCGCCGCCGTAGCGCTGATGGCCATCAGTCTGCCGCTGATTTCCGTGCTTTACGAACGCGGTGCCTTTGGCCCCGATGATACCGCGTCCACCGCCTTGGTGCTGGCCATTTACGGCGCAGGCCTGCCCGCCTTTGTGCTGCACAAGGTGCTGCAACCGCTGTATTATGCCCGCGAAGATACCACGCGCCCGTTTCGCTATGCGGTGGCGTCCATGGTGCTGAACGCCGCCATCGCCGTCGGCCTGATGCCGCTGATCGGCTTTGCTGCCGCAGCCCTTGCCACCACCCTTGCCGGTTGGATCATGGTCGCCCAACTGTGGTTTGGCAGCCGCCAGATGGGCGACGAGGCCCGCCTTGACGCGCGCAGCCGTTCCCGACTGCCCCGCGTAGTGCTGGCGTCACTTGGCATGGGTGCGGTGCTGCTTGGCGGGCAAATCATCCTTGGCCCGATGCTTGGCACCGATGGCTGGCGGTATATCGGCCTTGGCCTATTGGTCAGCGCGGGCATCGCCAGTTACTTCGCCCTCGGCGCGCTGATCGGCGCGTTCAAGCTGTCCGATTTCCGGGGCCTGCGCCGTTAACGCTGCCGCAACCTATCGCGCACCCGGCCAAATCCGCCCGGACTGACCACGAATGACAAGAAAAACCCCGTGGTAAAACCGGCCAGATCTGCAATCCAATCAAACCCGCCACCAAACGCCAGCCCAAACACCAACTGCGTGCCCAGCAAAAAGCCTATCATCAAAAATGCCCGGTTCTGGTTTGCCCCAACTGCCGCAAGCCTGACCCACAGCAAAAACGTAAACGCCCCGATCAATCCATAAACCGGCGGATAAGCCCCGATCAAAGCCACCGTCGTAAAAGGCACCGCCGTATAAACCAGCGCGCCGACAATGGCCGCGCCAAAAAACACCGCCAAAACCCCCCACCAGCGAAACACTTCCCCCGCCATCTTGCCAAGCGCCAACAGAATGACGACAACAAACAACGCATGGGTCAAGGTCACATGCACGAACGGATAAGTCACCAACCGTGCCACACCGTCCAGCGGATAGCGGCCCTCGGCAAACATCTGACGCATGAAATCGGGCGAATAGGCAAAGCGCTGTATCGCCTCCAGCCGCCAGCCAATCGCCAGCGGCCCCCCCACCACACCCGCCGCACCAAGGCTTAGCACGGCCTCCATCGCAATCATCGGCAGCGCCAATAACCAAACCACGGTCGGCAGCGGGTTCAACGGTGGGGCATTCAGGTTGTCTTGCATCGCACTCTCATTGCTTTGGCATCGGTTGACGCGCTTGATGGCCAGCGATAAGCCAAACGCCAACCTTTTCCAAGAGACGGAGCATCCAATGCCTTCGCAGGTACAGTCGCCTCAGGCTTTCCCGACCCGCATCTTTTCGGGCATCCAGCCCTCGGGCGGCCTGACGCTTGGCAATTATCTGGGCGCTCTGAAACGCTTTGTGCAAAAGCAGGATGAAGGCATCGAGACGGTCTATTGCCTTGTCGATATGCACGCCATCACCGTCTGGCAAGATCCGGCCAAACTGCGCCAACAAACGCGCGAGGCGGCTGCAGGCTTTATTGCGGCGGGCATTGATCCCGCGCGGTCGATCCTGTTCAACCAAAGCCAGGTAACGGCGCATGTTGAACTTGGCTGGATCTTCAACTGCATCGCCCGCATGGGGTGGATGTCACGCATGACCCAGTTCAAAGACAAGGCTGGCAAAAATTCCGAAAATGTCTCGCTTGGCCTTTACGCCTACCCGGCCCTGATGGCCGCAGATATCATGGCCTACAAGGCCACCCATGTGCCGGTGGGCGAGGATCAAAAACAGCATCTGGAACTGTGCCGAGACATCGCGATCAAGTTCAACAACGACTACAAGGTTGACTTTTTCCCCGTTGTGGAACCGGTGATCGAAGGCGCTGGTACCCGCGTGATGTCGCTGCGCGATGGCACCAATAAAATGTCGAAATCCGACCCGTCTGATCAATCCCGCATCAATTTGACCGATGATGCTGACACGATTGCCAAGAAAATCCGCAAGGCAAAATCTGATGCCGACCCGCTGCCCGACAGCGTCGATGGCCTGCGCGACCGGCCAGAGGCAAAAAATCTGGTCAACATTTTCGCAGCGCTTTCGGACCAAAGTCCATCGCAGGTGATCGCACAATATCAAGGCGCGCAGTTTGGCACCTTCAAGCCCGCGCTGGCCGATCTGGCGGTCGAAAAGCTGTCACCGATCACGTCGGAAATGACCCGGTTGATGAAAGACCCCGCCGAGATTGACCGCATCCTTGGCGAAGGTGCAGCCCGCGCCGATGCCATCGCCCGGCCCATTGTCGATCAGGTTTACGATATCATCGGCATGATCCGCTCGCGGCAGGTCTGACGCGAAACCGTCACGAAAGGGATTCATTCCTGTGGCACCTTGGGCATGAGCGTCCCATCGCTCAACCCGGGTGCGGATTGTCCCCCGAAAAAATCGCGGCGCTGCCCCCTGTGCCCGCGTTCACCCGATTGCCCCCGGATCGCCCCTCGGTCCGGGGGTCTTTTTATGCCCATTAAGCACAGAAACTGTGCAAATATCGGCCTATCAGGACTGCAAGCCGACCCATAAGCAAGGCCCGCAGTCATTGCACCAGGGAGACCACCATGACCATTCTACCGCCAGAAACCCGGATAGGGCATGTTCATCTGAAAGTCGCCGATCTTGACCGCGCCATCCATTTCTACTCCGATGTCTTGGGGTTTGAATTGGTCAGCCGCTACGGCAGCCAAGCTGCGTTTTTGTCGGCGGGCGGCTATCACCACCATATCGGCCTGAACACTTGGGAAAGCAAAGATGGCACACCCGCGCCTGCCGGCCATACCGGGCTTTATCATACCGCGTTTCTGTTTCCCGACCGCGCGTCACTTGGGGCGGCGTTGAAACGGGTGCTGGCATCGGGCACCGAAATGACCGGGGCCGCAGATCATGGCGTATCAGAGGCCGTCTATTTCAACGATCCCGATGGCAACGGCGTAGAGTTGTACCGCGACCGGGCCGAGGCGGACTGGCCCCGTAATCCAGACGGCAGTCTTGCCATGTCAAACTCCCGTCTCGATGTGGCCAGGTTGTTGGCCGAGGCGGCGTAATCCCGTCAGGGCTTGCCAGCCTTGCGTCAGATGCGGCATGGTTGCCGCGCGGGGGTAACAAGACATGCGGAAGTTTCTGGTGGTGCTGGATGACAGCCGAGAATGCCTGAACGCGATGCGATTTGCCGCCCTCAGGGCCGCGAATACATCCGGGGGGGTGCAGATTTTATCGATCATCCCGCCCGAGGAATACCAGCATTGGATGGGCGTCGCCGATCTGATGCGGGCCGAGGCGCGCGAACGGATCGAGGCGCATTTCGAGGTCTTCGCAAAATGGATGCGCGACAAGCAGGGCATCAACCCGGAACTGGTGATCCGGGAAGGCGACCCCGCGCAGGAAATTCTGGCGCAGGTTCGCGATGATCCATCGGTCGGCGTGCTGGTTTTAGGGGCCAGCAACGATAAATCCGGACCGGGGCCCCTGGTAACCCAGATGACCCGCAATTCAGGCGGCCTGCCGATCCCTATCACGATCGTTCCGGGCGACATGAGCAAGGAAAGGCTGGAAAGCATAACGTGATTGGGGGGGGGTGTCGCCGGAGATGGGCTACACGCGTGATTGGGGAGTAAGCGATTGATTTTTGGACAAGTGGTGAGGTGGTAAGGGATTGTCGGGGGTTTGGTTTCTTTGTCTGTGTTTTTGGATTTGGTCGGTTCGAAATACCATTGATCTGGCCGCATCTGCGCCGGATTTGGCGGCTTGGCGTGTGTAACCCAAGGCGCCCGCCCCGATTAGAACCCTTCTAAACCTTGACATTTGGCCCCGCCGCGCGCATATCCGACAAGGACTGTAGGAGACGCGCACATGTTCATCCAGACCGAATCCACCCCGAACCCGGCCACGCTGAAATTTCTGCCGGGGCAGACCGTGCTGGAACTGGGCACGGCGGATTTTCCAAGCGTTGAAGCGGGGCAGAAATCGCCCTTGGCGCGGCGGATTTTCGCGGCGGGCAATGTCACGGGCGTATTCTTTGGTACCGATTTTGTGACGGTGACCAAGGCCGAGGCTGCACAATGGGATCATATCAAGCCCGCAATACTTGGCGCGATCATGGAGCATTACCAATCGGGTGCCGCCGTGATGGAAGATCAGGCGCAGGCGGGTGGAGGTCACGCCGAACATACCGGCGAGGACGGCGATATCGTGCGCCAGATCAAGGAATTGCTGGATACGCGCGTGCGCCCAGCGGTGGCGCAGGATGGCGGCGATATCACCTTCCACGGCTTTGACCGGGGGATCGTGTATCTGCACATGCAAGGGGCGTGCGCGGGTTGCCCGTCATCGACACTGACCCTGAAGATGGGGATCGAGAATTTGTTGCGCCATTACATTCCCGAAGTGCTGGAAGTGCGGCCTGTTGCGGCGTGAGCGCCAGAACAGGTGATGACCCCGAATATTTTGGCGTTTGACACATCGGCCGCGCATTGTGCGGCCGCTTTGTTATGTGGTGACCGGGTTTTGCTGCGACACGAGGCTATGGCCAAAGGGCAGGCCGAACGCCTGATGTCGCTGCTGGAGGAGATGCTGGCCGAGGCCGGGGTTGTTTGGGCCGATCTATGCGCCATTGGCGTCGGGGTAGGGCCGGGCAACTTTACCGGCGTGCGCATTTCGGTGGCGGCGGCGCGGGGGCTGGCTTTGGGCTTGGGGATTCCGGCGATTGGCGTCACGGCGCTGGAGGCGGCGGCGTTTGGGGCGGTGCTGCCAGCGACTGTGGTTCTGGATGCGCGGCGGGACGAGGTTTATGTGCAAAGTTTCACCAATCTTGGCCCCGGTCCGGCGCTGATGATTGCGGCGGCGCAGCGACCTGACGGGCCTTTGATTGGCTTTGGCGGGGTGGCGCCGATGTATCCCACCGCCGAGGCTATTGCGCGGATCACAGCCATGCGGTTTCGCCAGCCCCAGCCGCGTCCGGCACCGTTTTACCTGCGCAGCGCCGATGCAGCACCCCCATCTGACCCACCCCCGGTGATTTTGCCGTGACGCCCGCCACGATGGCCACGCTGCATGCGCGGTGTTTCAGGCAGCCCCGGCCTTGGCTGGCACATGAATTTGTGGCCATCGCGTCGGACCCGTTGTGTTTCACGCTGTTCGAATCGGATGGGTTTTTGATTGGCCGTGCGGTGGCAGATGAGGCGGAAATCTTGACATTGGCCGTGGACCCCGACGCGCGCAGAAAAGGCGTGGCATCAAAGCTGGTGCAGGGGTTTCTGGCTCAGGCAAAAAACCGAAGCGCCGTGTCAGTGTTTCTGGAGGTGGCCGCCAACAACACTGCCGCGATTTCTCTGTATTTGCAGGCCGGATTTACCAAAGCTGGGCTGCGTCGCGGCTATTACGCGCCCCCCGGCGCAGCGGCGGTTGATGCGGTGATCATGTCTCGCGCGGTTTAGACTTTGCCCAAACCGCGGGCGCATTTGACCGAAAGATCAAACCGCCCTGCCCTGCCCGCAAATAGCTATTGACCGCCGCCCCCGGAACCTGCCCTAAATCAGGCACGATCGTGCCGCCCGGGCAGCTGCGCCCGCTGCGGCCTGATGTTATAAAAAACAACCGGGAGACACCTATGACCCTTATGAAATCTTTTCTAAGCGCTGCGGCAACGCTGGCGCTGACCGCTGGCATGGCATCAGCCGAACCGGCGATCATTTTTGATCTGGGCGGCAAGTTTGACAAATCTTTCAACGAGGCAGCTTTCAACGGTGCGACCAAGTGGGCCACCGAAACCGGCGGGACGTTCAAAGAACTTGAAATGCAAGACGAGGCTCAGCGCGAACAGGCGCTGCGTCGTCTGGCGGAATCCGGTGCCAACCCGGTTGTGATGACCGGCTTTGCCTTTGGTGACGTGCTGGCCAAGGTTGCGCCAGACTTTCCCGATACAAAGTTTGCCATTATTGATGTGGACTGGCTGGATTTGCCAAACGTTTCCCAGATCGCATTCACCGAAGATCAGGGGTCTTATCTTGTTGGCATGATGGCGGGTCTGGCGTCAAAAACCGGCACAGTCGGGTTTATCGGCGGCATGGACATTCCGCTGATCCGGCGTTTCGGCTGTGGCTATGCCCAAGGCGTGATCGCGGCCAATCCAGCTGCCAAAGTCGTGCTGAACATGACCGGAACGACGCCATCTGCATGGAACGACCCGGTGAAGGGATCTGAACTTGCCAAAGCCCAAAAAGCCCAGGGCGCTGACGTGATCTTTGCAGCCGCAGGTGGCACCGGCGTAGGGGTTTTGCAAACTGCCGCAGATGAAGGCATTCTGTCCATTGGTGTCGACAGCAACCAGAACGGAATGCATCCCGGTCAGGTTCTGACCTCGATGCTCAAGCGTGTGGACAATGCCGTCTACGAGGCTTTCAAGTCAGGCACCGATCTGAAACCCGGCGTTACCCGGATGGATCTCAAGGCTGGTGGCGTCGGCTACGCGATGGATGAAAACAACGCCAAGCTGGTGACCCCCGAAATGCAAGCCGCCGTTGATGCGGCCGCAGAAAAGATCAAATCGGGCGAATTGGTTGTGCACGACTACATGAGCGACAACACCTGCCCGGCAGCGACGTTCTGAACAAATGTCGGGTAACACCGATACAGGTTCGCGGGATCAGGGGCGACAGGAAACTGCCGCCCCTGATGCAGCACCGCTGGCGATTGAACTGCGCGGCATTTCCAAGGCCTTTGGCCGGGTTCAGGCGAACAAGGACATCTCCATTCAGGTGGCGCGTGGCACGATCCACGGCATCATCGGCGAAAACGGGGCCGGCAAATCGACGCTGATGTCGATTTTGTACGGGTTCTACAAAGCTGATTCCGGCGAGATTTTGATCGGCGGCAAGCCTGTGACCATTCCCGATAGCCAAGCGGCGATTGCGGCCGGCATTGGCATGGTATTTCAGCATTTCAAGCTGGTGCAGAATTTTACCGTGCTGGAAAACGTGATCCTTGGCGCGGAAGAGGGGCGGTTGTTGACCCCGTCGCTTGACAAGGCACGCCGGGTTCTGGGCGAATTAAGCCGCGAATATGAACTGGATGTCGATCCCGATGCCTTGATCGAGGATCTGTCTGTTGGCCACCAACAGCGGGTCGAAATTCTCAAGGCGTTGTATCGCCAAGCCGATATTCTGATTCTGGATGAACCCACGGGCGTTTTGACGCCAGCTGAGGCGGATCATCTGTTTCGCATCCTGCGCGGGCTGAAGGCGCAGGGCAAAACCATCATGCTGATCACGCATAAACTGCGCGAAATTATGGATATTACCGACCGCGTGTCCGTCATGCGTCGCGGCGAAATGGTGGCGACGGTGGAAACCGAGACCACCAGCCCCGAAGATCTGGCCGAATTGATGGTGGGCCGCAAGGTGCTTTTGCATGTCGAGAAAAAGCCCAGCAACCCCGGTGCCGTGGTGCTGGAGGTGCAAAATCTGCGGGTGCGCGATGATGATAAGGTCGAACGCCTGAAAGGCATCAGCCTGACCATTCGCGCGGGCGAAATTCTTGGCATCGCTGGCGTCGCGGGCAACGGCCAATCGGAACTGCTGCAGGCGCTAGGCGGCATTGCGCGGGCCACGGGTGTGGTGCGGATGAACGGCGTCGATCTTGATCTGACGGGTCGGCATTCGGATGGCCAGTCGCGCCGCGCGCAAGGCATCGCGCATGTGCCGGAAGACCGCCAAAGCCTTGGCTTGATCATGGATTTCACCGCATGGGAAAACGTGGCCTTCGGTTACCACAATGCGCCTGAGTATCAGAAAAACGCGCTGTTCATGGACAACGACGCGATCCGCGCCGATACGGTCGGCAAGATGGCGCGGTTTGATGTGCGCCCGCCGATCCCGACTTTGCCTGCCAAAAGTTTTTCCGGCGGCAATCAGCAAAAGATCGTCGTGGCGCGGGAGATCGAGCGAAACCCCGACCTGCTGCTGGTCGGCCAGCCGACACGCGGCGTGGACATTGGCGCTATCGAGTTTATCCACAAACAGATTGTGGCGCTGCGCGATGCCGGCAAGGCGATTTTGCTGGTATCCGTCGAATTGGACGAAATCATGAGCCTGTCGGACCGAATTGCAGTGATGTTTGACGGCCAGATCATGGGCACGCGCGACCCAGCGAAAACCAATGAACGCGAATTGGGTCTGCTGATGGCAGGCGTGGCTGATCCTGAGAAAGGGGCCGCATGATGGGGTATGTGTTAAACGCAGTCTTGCGCCGCCCCCCACCCCGGCCCTCCCCACAGGGGGGAGGGGGAGCACAGGGCGGCCAGCCTTGCCTTTGTTTCCATCATCGCAACAAATCAGGTTATTCCAGCGCGTCACGCGACACGCCCCCCTCCCCCCCGTGGGGAGGGCCGGGGTGGGGGGTGGCCACAGAGGATCACATGTCAGGAAAGGCCGCATGATGGGGGTTTTGCCGAAATGGGCCGATGTGATGTTGGTGCCCTTGGTCAGCTTGTTGCTTGCCGCCATAATCTCGGCCTTGGTGATTTTGTCGATTGGCGAAGACCCGATGGCCACGCTGATGGTGATGGTCGACGGCGCGCTGGGGTCGGCCTATGGCTGGGGCTATACGCTGTATTATGCCACGAGTTTCATCTTCACCGGGCTGGCAGTGACGGTGGCGTTTCATGCGGGCCTGTTCAACATCGGCGGTGAGGGGCAGGCGCAACTCGGCGGGCTTGGCGTGGCCTTGGTATGTCTGGCGCTGCCTTGGCCGCATTGGTCGGTGGCGCTGATTGCGGCAAGCCTTGGGGCGGCGGCATTCGGCGGGGTTTGGGCGGCGATACCGGCGTATTTGCAGGCAAAACGCGGCAGCCATATCGTGATTACCACAATCATGTTCAACTACATCGCCTCTGCGTTGATCGTGTATCTGCTGGTCGATGTGCTGCGCCCGGCGGGGCAGATGGACCCGGCAACTGCACGTTTTTCGGCCGGGACCGCATTGCCGAGTTTGAATGAAATTCCGGGGCTCAATGCCATATTCACCAAAGCCGTGCCTGCGAATGTGACGATGTTCGTGGCAATTGCGGCCTGCGTTGCCGTGTGGGCGTTGCTGTGGCGCACGCGGCTTGGCTACCAGATCAGGGCGTTTGGCAAATCGGGGCCAGCGGCGAAATATGCGGGGATCAATCCGACAAAGATTATCATGGTGACGATGATCATATCAGGCGCGCTGGCCGGGTTGATGGCGATCAACAATGTGATGGGCGAAAGCGAGCGGCTGGTGCAAAATTCGGCATCCGGTGCCGGATTCATCGGTATTGCAGTCGCCCTGATGGGGCGCAATCATCCGGTGGGGGTGTTACTGGCGGCGATTTTGTTTGGGTTCCTGTTTCAGGGCGGGGCAGAACTGGGCCTGTGGACAAAGATCCCGATTGAATTGCGCATTGTCGTGCAGGGGCTGGTGATCTTGTTCACCGGCGCGCTGGATCAGATGGTGCGCATGATGCTGGTCTTTGTGTTCAACCTGACAAAACAAAGGGCTGCGTGATGGATTATGACACGCTGATCCAAATTTTCGGGTCTACCCTGCGGCTGGCCACACCGTTGTTGCTGGCCTGTCTGGCCGGGCTTTATTCGGAACGCGCAGGAATTTTCGACATCGGGCTGGAAGGCAAGATGCTGATGGCGGCGATGGCGTCGGGGGCCGTGGCAGCGCTGACCGGGTCGGCATGGGCAGGGCTGGCGGCAGGCATTGGCGCGTCGCTTGTTCTGGCAATCTTGCACGGCGTTGCGTCGATTACCTTTCGCGGCAATCAACTGATTTCCGGTGTTGCGCTGAATTTCCTGTCGTCCGGGATTACGGTGTTGGTGGCGCAGCGGCTGTTTGGCCAGGGTGGGCGCACGCCACCCTTGGCGGGGGACGCGCGGTTTAACCCGATGACTTTGCCGTTTGTCGAGGGGCTGCGCGACGTGCCAATTCTTGGCAAATTCTACGCCGAGGTGCTGTCTGGCCATTCCATCCTTGTTTATATCGCCTTGGCGATGGTGCCGCTGACGTGGTGGGTGCTGTTTCGCACCCGGTTTGGCCTGCGGCTGCGGGCGGCGGGCGAAAACCCGGCGGCGCTGGATACGGCTGGCGTGTCTGTGGTCGGCATGCGCTTTGCCGCCGTAGCAATTACCGGCGTTTTGTGCGGGCTGGCCGGGGCCTATATGGCCACCGCACTGCAAGCGGGCTTTGGGCGCGAGATGACGGCGGGTCGCGGGTATATCGCCCTCGCCGCGTTGATATTTGCCAAATGGCGCCCTTGGTATGCGCTGTGGGCGACGCTGCTGTTCGGGTTCTTCCAGGCGCTGGCCTTGCGGCCTGACGTGGTGGAACGGGTGTTGACGGTGAAGGTGCCGGTGCCGGCACTGGACGCCCTTCCGTATATCCTGACCGTGGTTGTTCTGGCGGGGTTCATCGGCAAAGCTGTGCCGCCACGCGCCGGGGGCGAGCCTTATGTCAAAGAACGCTGAGGCGCTTGCTGATGTAATTCGTGCGCGGGCAGGGGCAGCGCCGCCGAGGCTTGGGCTGATCCTCGGGTCGGGGCTTGGCCATCTGGCGGGGGCGGTGGACGGTGTTTCCATTCCCTATGCTGATCTGCCGGGATTTCCACATGCGGGCGTGTCCGGGCACAACCCGAACCTTGTGATCGGCAATCTGGAAGGCGTGCGGGTGGCCGTTTTCGGCGGCCGCGCGCATTACTATGAGACGGGCAATGCAGCCGTGATGCGCCTGCCTTTGGAGGTGCTAAAGGCGTTGGGGGCTGGCATGGTGATCGCCACCAATGCGGCAGGGTCGATGCGGCCTGACATCAGGACCGGCGATCTGATGCTGCTGTCGGACCATATCAATTTCTCCGGCCTGAACCCGCTGATCGGCGAGCCGACCGATGCGCGTTTTGTGCCCATGACTGATGCGCATGATCCAGGCATGCGGGCAGGCCTGCAAGCGGCTGCGAAAGCCGTGGATGTAGCACTGCCCGAAGGGGTTTACGCGTGGTATTCCGGGCCATCGTTTGAAACCCCTGCCGAAATTCGCGCGATACGTGGCATGGGGGCGGATGCCGTTGGCATGTCTACCGTGCCCGAAGTGATCTTGGCGCGGTTTTTGGGGCTGAAGATTGCCGCGGTTTCCACCATCACCAACATGGCAGCGGGTCTTTCCGCCGAAGCAATTAGCCATGAGCATACCAAGGCCATGGCGCCCTTGGGTGCGGCTAAATTGGAACGGGTGCTAAGACAGTATCTGAGGTCGCTGCACTAAATCCCCAGATCGTTTGACAACACCGCCCGTCGCGCGCAATCGTTGTAAAAAACAAACGTCGAGCATCATCCCGCCATGCAGCTTTACCTTCCCATAGCCGAGGTATCGGTCAACGTCTTCCTGCTGCTGGGTCTTGGCGGGCTGGTTGGGCTTTTGTCTGGCATGTTTGGTGTCGGTGGGGGGTTTCTGATCACGCCTTTGCTGTTTTTTATTGGTGTTCCACCAGCGGTGGCCGTGGCGACCGGGGCCAATCAGGTTGTGGCATCGTCAGTATCAGGTGTGTTGGCACAGGTGCGGCGCAAGGCGGTGGATTTCCGCATGGGGATGGTGTTGCTCGCGGGTGGCATCATCGGGTCGGCGCTTGGGGTTTGGGTGTTTGCGCGGTTGGTCATACTGGGGCAGGTCGATCTGTTTGTGCAGCTGTCTTACGTGGTGTTTCTGGGCCTGATCGGGGCCATGATGCTGCACGAAACCCTGCGCACGATGCGGCGCGCGCGCAAACCGGGTGCACCCGTGCGCCGTGCCCATGTGCATACATGGGTGCATAATCTGCCGTTCAAGGTGAAATTCCGCGCCTCTGGCCTGTATATATCGGTCATCCCACCGATGATGGTCGGTGCCGTGGTGGGGTTTTTGGCGGCCATAATGGGGGTCGGCGGCGGCTTCATCATGGTTCCCGCGATGATCTACCTCTTGGGGATGCCGACGAAGGTTGTGGTTGGAACCTCGTTGTTTCAGATCATCTTTGTCACTGGCTTCACCACGCTGATGCACGCGGTTACCAGCCAGACGGTGGATATGCTGCTGGCCTTTGTGCTGATCATTGGCGGGGTGATCGGGGCACAGATCGGCGCACGCATCGGGCTGCGGTTGAAGGCGGAACAGCTGCGTATTTTGCTATCCCTGTTGGTGCTGGCGGTGGCGGGCAAGATCGCACTTGATCTGCTGCTGACCCCGGCCGAGCTTTATTCAGTCACACCGGGACTGTTGCCATGATCCGCGCGGTGGCATTGCTGTTGGCCATGGCGATGCCCGTTCAGGCCGAGCAGATTGTTGCCGGTCTTAGCCAGACCGAAGTGTCGATCAACGCCAATTTCGCCGGATCCGAGATTATCATTTACGGCGCGGTCAAGCGTGATGCACCTGCGCCCAAGACGCCCCGCATGGAGGTGATCATAACGGTCGAGGGGCCAGCCACGCCCTTGATTATACGCAAGAAAGACCGGCGTTTGGGCATCTGGGTAAATTCGGAAAGCGTGCAAATTGATCTGGCCCCCAGTTTTTATGCCGTCGCCACAACCGGACCGCTGGCCGAGACGTTGTCTGATACCGAAAATCTGCGCTATCAGATCACCGTTCCAAGCGAAATTGGCACGGTGGGGCTGGATCAGCAGGCTGAAAACCCGGATGAATTCATCGCGGCTTTGCTGCGCATCCGCGAAGACGAGGGGCGTTATGTCATTTCCGAAGGGGCGGTGGTTCTGACCGATGCCACCCTGTTTCGGGCCGATGTGGTGTTGCCGTCCAACCTGATCGAAGGCGATTACCGCGTGCGCATGTATATCACCCGTGGCGGCCAAGTGATTGACGCACAAGATCAGGTGATTGCCGTGCAAAAACAGGGGCTGGAGCGGTTCGTGAACCGGTTGTCAAAAAGCCAGCCGCTGATTTACGGGTTGCTGTCGCTGGCAATGGCAGTGGCGGCAGGCTGGGGCGCATCAACCGTGTTCCGGTTCTTTCGGGCGTAAAGCGCGGATTTTCCGGTCTACCCCGCGATACCTAAGCGCCATGGTTAT
>JAYSPY010000094.1:0-1931 GCA_043721855.1 Pseudorhodobacter sp. | reverse complement strand
CGCAAATGGGGGCCGAGGGGGCCGGGGTGCTGCTTTACCTCAACCAGGAGGGGCGCGGCATTGGCCTCGCCAACAAGATGCGCGCCTATTCCCTGCAGGATCAGGGGTTTGACACGGTGGAAGCCAACCACCGCCTTGGCTTTGAAGACGACGAGCGTGATTTCCGCATCGGGGCGGACATTTTGCGCAGGATGGGGTTCAGAGCGGTTCGGCTGATGACCAATAACCCGCGCAAGATCGAAATGATGCAGGATTGCGGATTTGAGGTCACTCAGCGTGTGCCCTTGCACGTGGGTTTGACGCCGCAGAATGCGGACTATCTGGCCATCAAGGCCACAAAATCGGGACATTTGCCGTGAAGCCACTGGATATGGTCGTAACCCGCACCGGATTGCGCTTCATGGGGCGCAAATTCCCGTGCAGCGTCGGGCGCAGCGGGATTGTCGCCGCACAGCGCAAGCGCGAGGGCGATGGTGGCACGCCAACCGGGGTGCATCGTCTCGTCGGAATGCTGTATCGGCCCGACCGGATGGCACGGCCGACCGATTGGGCCCTGCCGATCGGGCCGCAGGATCTGTGGTCGGATGATGTGCGCGACCCCGATTACAATACGATGGTGCGCCTGCCGCATGGCTTTTCGCATGAGGTGTTGCGCCGCGCCGATCCGCAGTATGATCTGGTGCTGATCACCGACTGGAACTGGCCCCTTGCTGTCAAAGGGCGCGGGTCAGCCATCTTCATGCACCACTGGCGCAGGCCCTGCACGCCAACGGCCGGGTGTGTCGCTTTGGCCCCGCACGACCTGCTGTGGATCGCCACCCGCCTGCGCCCACAAAGCCGCCTGATCGTGCCGGGTTGAGGGGCCTTTCCAAAACGCTTTGGACGCCGTAAAGTCGGGGCGAGTCGAGGGAGGGCTTCACCATGGCCAAAACGGCGTCCATCGCGGATGACGACGTGTTCGCTTTGCGTCTGGCGCGCAGTGCGCCTGACCTTTGGCCGATGCTGGAGGCGGTTTATGGCGGCCACGCAAGCTATGACAGTTTCAGGGAACGTTTGCTGGCCGCCCTGCGCCAAGGCTGGAAAGACCGTCCCCGCGACCTCAAACTCCTCGACCTGCGGCGCGATCTGGAGCCGGACTGGTTTCAGCGGCCCACGATGGCGGGCTATGTGTTCTACATTGACCGGTTTGCCGGCAACCTGCGCGATGTGCTGACCAAACTCGATTATCTGGAAGATCTTGGCATCACCTATGTGCATTTCATGCCCTGCCTGAAACCGCGCCTCGGCGACAGTGACGGCGGCTATTCGGTGATGGACTACCGCGAGATCAACCCAATCTACGGCACGATGGCTGACTTTGAAGACGTCGCCTTGGCACTGCGGGCGCGGGGAATTTCGGTTTGCATTGATTTGGTCTTGAACCATACGGCCAAGGAACATGCCTGGGCGCAGGCAGCTGCCAAGGGCGATGCAAGGTATCAGGATTACTACCTGATGTACGACGACCCCGCGATGCCGCGCCAATACGAAAAGACCCTGGTCGAGATTTTCCCCGACACCGCACCCGGCAGCTTTACCGAATACCCGCGTTTCGGCAAATGGGTCTGGACCACATTTGCCGAACACCAGTGGGACCTGAACTGGGCCAACCCGGATGTGTTCCTTGAAATCACCGAGATCATGCTGTTTCTTGCCAATCGGGGCGTTGAAGTGCTGCGGCTGGATGCGGTGGCCTTCATGTGGAAACGCCTTGGCACCCGCTGCCAGTCAGAGCCCGAGGTCCACATTCTGCTGCAGGCCCTGCGCGCCTGTTGCCGCATCGCCTGCCCCGCCGTGATCCATCTGGAGGAGGCGATTGTCTCCCCCGCTGAAATGCTGCCCTACCTTGGGCGCGGCAAACATGATGGCAAGGAAGGCAATCTTGCCTATCA
>JAYSPY010000093.1:0-16252 GCA_043721855.1 Pseudorhodobacter sp. | reverse complement strand
GAAAAAGGCGATGGAGGCCGAGGGGATTTCGATCCTGACCCGCTCCAAACTGTCGCAGCGCGATCTGAAATGGCTGGAAGAACATTTTCTGCTGAAGGTGTTTCCGGTGCTGTCACCGCTGGCCATCGACCCCGCCCATCCGTTTCCCTTCATTCCCAACACCGGCTTTTCGCTGGCGCTGGAGTTGGAGAGGGTGTCCGACCACCGCACCTTGAAAGCCCTGTTGCCGATCCCCCAGCAGATCGCCCGTTTTGTCGCTTTGCCCGGCAGGCCCGGCGACAACCGCTTTTTGCCCTTGGAAGAACTGCTGCTTCTGCATCTGAACATGCTGTTCCCCGGCTACACCGACCGCGGCCATTGCATTTTTCGGGTGTTGCGCGACAGCGATCTGGAAGTCGAGGACGAGGCCGAAGATCTGGTCCGCGAATTTGAAAGCGCGCTGAAGCGCCGCCGCCGGGGCGAGGTGATCCGCCTGAAACTGTCCGCTGGCGCGCCACCAGAATTGCGTGCCCTGATCATGGAAGAACTTGGCGTCACCAAGGACGAGATGGTCGAGGTGCGCGGCCTGCTGGGTGTCGCCGATCTCAAGGAACTCGTGCTGTCCTCCCGCCCCGACCTGCTGTGGCCGCCCTTCACCCCGCGCGTGCCCGAACGGGTGCAGGACCATGATGGCGACCTGTTCGCCGCCGTCCGCCAGAAAGACATGCTGCTGCATCACCCGTACGAGACTTTCGACATGGTGATCCGCTACCTGGAACAGGCGGCGCGCGACCCCAATGTTCTGGCCATCAAGCAGACGCTCTACCGCACCTCCGCCAACTCCCCCATCGTATCCGCCCTGTGCGAGGCTGCCGAGGCGGGCAAATCCGTCACGGCACTTGTCGAGTTGAAGGCCCGCTTTGACGAGGCTGCCAACATCTTGCAAAGCCGCCGCCTTGAACGGGCGGGCGCGCATGTCGTCTACGGCTTCATGCACCTGAAAACCCATGCGAAAATCTCCACCGTGGTCCGCCGCGAAGGCGACAATCTGGTGACCTACACCCATTACGGCACCGGCAATTACCACCCGATCACCGCCCGCATCTACACCGACCTCAGCTTCTTCACCTGCGACGCCGCCCTGGGCCGCGATGCGACCAAAGTGTTCAATTACCTGTCGGGTTATGTGCAGCCCGAGGGGCTGGAAAACCTTGCCATATCGCCCACCACGCTAAAGCCGCGCCTGTTGGAACTGATCGCAGCCGAGGCGGATCACGCCCGCGCCGGGCGGCCAGCCGATATCTGGGCCAAGATGAATTCGGTGATTGAGCCGGAAGTGATCGACGCCCTTTATGCCGCCAGCAACGCCGGTGTTAAAATCAGCCTCGTCATCCGCGGGATTTGCGGCGTGCGGCCCGGTGTCAAAGGCCTAAGCGAAAATATCCGCGTCAAATCCATCGTCGGCAGGTTTCTGGAACACAGCCGGATTGTGTGCTTTGGCAATGGCCACGGCGTGCCATCCGATCAGGCGCGGGTCTATTTCTCGTCTGCCGACTGGATGGGTCGCAACCTGACGCGGCGCGTTGAAACCTTGGTCGAAGCGCGCAATCCAACTGTGAAAAACCAGATTATGGGCCAGATCATGGCCGCCAACATGGCGGATGAGGCGCAAAGTTGGGTCTTGCATCCTGATGGCAAGTTTGAACGCCAGCTTAGCGGCGCAGTTGGTAACCTGTTCAACTGTCACCGCTTTTTCATGGAAAACCCGTCACTTTCGGGGCGTGGAACCGCAGGTGCCAAAGATGTGCCCCGCCTTGCGCGCATGTTGGCTGGACCTGCGGCCAGCGGCATCACCTGAGCCCCCCCTCACCGCGCGTCTGAATCATTGACCCCGCACTGCCAACACGGCAAGGATTGCGCCGCGAACCACCGGGGGTGAAAAATGGCAGCCAACACAACGCCAACGGCCAATGACGCAGGCCATGAAGACGACAGTAGCCCCTTTGGCCGCCCACTGTTTGATGATCCGTGTGCCCGCGCGCTTAGTCGGGTTGGCGTTGTGGATGTTGGTTCAAACTCTGTCCGTATGGTGGTGTTTGATGGCGCCGCGCGCTCTCCTGCCTATTTCTACAACGAAAAGATCATGTGCGGCCTTGGCAAAGGCTTGGCTGAAACTGGCCATTTGAACCCCGAAGGACGCAAACGCGCGCTGGCCGCCCTGAAACGCTTTTCCCTGCTGGCTGACGGCATGGGCATATCGCCGTTGACCGTGGTGGCCACCGCCGCCACCCGCGAAGCCACAGATGGCCCCGACTTTCAGGCCGATGTTCTGCGCGAAACCGGGTTGAAGCTGTGGGTCATCAACGGCGATGAAGAGGCGCGGCTTTCCGCCCAAGGCGTGCTGCTTGGCTGGCCCGAGGCGCAGGGCATCGTCTGTGATATGGGCGGCAATTCCATGGAACTGGCCCGCATTGGTGGCGGAAAAGTAGGCAAACGCGCCTCTACCCAGTTGGGCCCGTTTCGGCTTTTGCAGATCGAAGGTGGTGCAGAAAAACGCCGCGCCCATATCAACCAAGTCCTGAAATCCGTGCAGAGCAACCTGAAATCCACGGGTGAGCGGATCTATCTTGTTGGCGGCTCGTGGCGGGTCATCGCGCGCCTTGATATGGACCGCCGCAATTATCCGCTGACCGTGCTGCACGAATACCGCATGACGCCAAAGGGCCTGTTAGACACGCTGGATTGGATTTCCGCCAATGATCTCAGCCAACTTCGTGCCCGCACTGGTACCTCGAGCGAGCGGATGGAGCTGGTGCCGCAAGCCTGCGAAGTGCTGCGTGAAATGATTGCCATCTTCAACCCGTCTGAGATCGACATTTCTGCCTACGGCATCCGCGAAGGCCTGCTTTATGAACAAATGCCCGAAAAACTGCGCGCGCGGGACCCGCTGATCGAGGCGGCCCGCATGTCTGAAATGACGTCCGCCCGCGTGCCCGGGTTTGGCAAGAAGCTGTTCGAATTTCTGCTGCCGCTGTTCAAAGACGCCAGCCACGACCGCCTGCGGCTGATCAAGGCCGCGTGTTTGCTGCATGATACCACATGGCGCGCCCATCCCGATTACCGCGCCGAGGCGTGTTTTGATAACGCCACGCGGGCAAACCTTGGCGGGCTTGATCATCCGGGCCGGGTGTTTTTGGGGCTGGCTTTGTTGCACCGCTACAAAAACTCGCATTCAGGATCGCGGCTGGAGCCGCTGTTTCGCCTGCTAAGTGACGAAGAAATGCAAGATGCCGAAGTGTTGGGCAAAGCCATGCGATTTGGCGCGATGTTTTCCATCGCAGACCCGGCGGTTGCGGGCAGTCTGCATTGGCTGCCAGAGTCGCGCATGTTGCAATTGGCGCTGACCCCGCTTGGCGAAGGCCTGTTTGGCGAGGTGGCGCAATCGCGCTTCACCTCGCTGGCCACCGCGATGAAGGCGCAGCCAAGCGTTGCCGCACAGGCGGTCTGATGATCTGGATTGACCATCTGGCGGTGTCTGCCCTGACGCTTGCCGAAGGCGTCGCAGCGGTTGAGGAAGCCTTAGGTGTGCCCTTGGCAACGGGTGGCCAGCACGCCCATATGTCGACCCATAACCGGTTGTTATCGCTGGGTGATCTGTATCTGGAGGTGATCGCAACCGACCCTGCAGCCCCTGCCCCCGCTTGGCCGCGCTGGTTCGATCTGGATCATTTCACGGGCGCACCACGTCTGACCAACTGGATTGCCGCCTGCGATGATCTGGATGCGGAACTTGCGCTTAGCCCGCATGGCACCGGCACTTCTGTAGCGCTATCGCGCGGTGATCTGCGCTGGCGCATGGCCGTGCCCGCCGATGGTCGCCTGCCTTACGACGGCTGTTTCCCGGCCCTGATATCATGGCAAGGCCCGCTGCATCCCGCAGCCCTGTTGCTTGATCAAGGCGTGCGGTTGACGCGATTGGAAATCGCCCATCCCGATGCGGCGCTGCTGAAAGATCACCTGAAAACCCGGTTTTCCGACCCGCGCATCGTGTTTGAAATAGGTCCGCAAAAATCCATGTGCGCCACGTTTTCAACGCCGCATGGCCCCCGGGTTTTGGGCGGCTAATGCCATCATTTCAACTTTATGCGCTTGCAGCATTTCCGGGCCTGACAGTCACTTAACGCCGCGCTATATTGCAATTATGTCGATTTGGGCCCGCATCGCAGACGCTCTATCCGCACTCGCCGCTGGCGAGGGGTTGTCGGTTGTCTTTGACCGCCTTCGCACCGCCCCCGAACGGTCCGTCGGCTTCACCATCGCAGTCATAGCACTGGGCGCAAAAATGGCCAAAGCCGACGGCGAAGTCACCCGTGATGAAGTGGCCGCCTTTCGCCAGGTCTTTGCCATCCCCAAAGCAGAGGAGGCGAATGCCGCCCGCGTCTTCAACCTGGCCCGCCAGGACGTGGCCGGGTTCGATGCCTACGCCCGCAAAATCCGCGCCATGTTTCGGGCCGATGACCGCAAAGTTCTGGTTGACCTGATGGAAGGCTTGTTTCATGTCGCCGTTGCCGATGGCAGCTATCACGACAACGAAAATGCGTTTCTGGCAAAGGTTTCCACAATTTTCGGCCTTACCGATGGCTGCTTCAGATCCCTTCGCGCGCGCTTTGTCGACGGCATGCCGCCAGATCCCTACGCCGTGCTCGGCGTGGCCGAAAATGCAAGCATCACCGATATTCGTGCCGCGTGGAAACAAGCTGTGCGCGATACCCATCCCGACGTGATGATCGCCCGCGGGGTTCCGGCCGAGGCGGTGAAACTGGCCGAACGCAGGTTAATCGCCATCAATGCCGCGTGGGCCGAAATTTCTACGAAACAAGCGGCATAGCGCAGATGGGCGAATCACTACGCATAGCCACCTATAACGTCGAATGGTTCAACGCGCTGTTTGATGACCGAGGTCGGCTATTGCGTGATAAAACCCCGTCCGAACGCTACGGCATCACGCGCGGCGAACAAATTGCTGCCCTTGGCGTGGTGTTCACAGCCCTGGATGCCGATGCGGTGCTGGTGATTGAAGCCCCTGATACCGGCGGCAAAAGGTCCACCGTCACCGCCCTTGAACGCTTTGCCGCGCACTTCAACCTGCGCGCCCGCAAAGCAATCATCGGCTATGCCAGTGACACCGAACAAGAAATAGCCCTGCTGTTTGATCCCGCAAAACTGGGTGTTCAGCACGACCCAAAGGGCCTGCCGAAAGACAAGCGCGGCCAAGCCGACGCGCCGCGTTTTGACGGCGTTTATCACGCAGATATCGACGGTGACGGCAGGGCCGATACCATCCTTTTTTCAAAACCACCGCTGGAATTGGCCATCACCACGGCATCTGGCAAAATCCTGCGACTGATTGGGGTTCACGCCAAATCCAAAGCACCGCACGGCGCGCATAGCGATGCGAGCCGCACCCGCATTTCCGTTGAGAACCGCCGCAAACAACTGATCGAATGCCTCTGGCTGCGCCAACGGGTCGAGGCGCATCTCAAAGCCCATGATCCCCTGATCGTGCTGGGTGATTTCAATGACGGGCCGGGTATTGATGAGTATGAAAAACTGTTCGGCAAATCGGGGGTCGAGGTCGTTCTGGGCATTGATGCTGCCCCGGATTTACGCCTGACAGACCCGCACGCCGAAATGGCGCTTAGCCGCCCGTTGGGGGCAAACCCCACCTCTGCCCGCTTCTACCTTGCCCCGCAAAAGCGCTATTTTGAGGCGCTGATAGATTTCATCATGCTGTCGCCTGATTTGGCCGCCCTGAAACCCGAATGGCGCATTTGGCACCCATTCAACGACCCTGGCGTGCTGAAACGCCCCGAACTGGTCCAAGCCATACTCACCGCGTCGGACCATTTCCCGGTCACGCTGGACATTGTATTGTGATTTGAAAATTCGAAGGTTAGGGCGCATATACAGATGATGAAATATGCGGAATGCCTATTGATCCTGTGCCTGTCCATCGCCCCGGCCTATGCCGAGGACGCCGTTCCCACGCCGCCCGGTGATGTGAACGAAGGTGTCAGCCTGATGCAAGAGGGTGCTAAATTACTGCTCAAAGGCCTGATGGCCAACATGGAACCCGCCATGCAAGACATGGGCCGCGCCATCACCGAAATGCAGCCCGCTTTGAATGACCTGCTGGCGATGATGGGCGATGTCACCAAATATCACGCGCCGGAAATGCTGGAAAACGGTGATATTATCTTGCGCCGCAAAACGCCCGCCGAACTGGCCCCCGCAGCCCCCGAAATTGAACTTTAGACCACACGCACCGCTAAAGACCCACCCTTAAACCCTTGTATCTCTGCCAAAATCCGCCATCTTTAGGTTGGGGTAACGGCCAAGGATTGCGGATGCCACACGATACTTTGTTCAAACGCCTGATCCGGCACGAGGCTGCTGGCGGCGTAGTGCTGATGCTGGCCGCAGCCGTTGCCATGATCATCGCAAATTCGCCTTTTAACGAGGCATACCAGGCGCTGTTTGATAAGAAATTTTCGGTTCTGATCGACGGCGTTGGCATCTCAAAACCCATAATTTTGTGGGTCAACGACGGGCTGATGGCGATCTTTTTCTTCCTGATCGGGCTGGAATTGAAGCGCGAGATGCTGGAAGGTAAACTTCGAAACCCGCGTGATATCATCTTGCCGGGCTTTGCGGCTTTGGGTGGCATGGCCGTGCCTGCGATGATCTTTGCCTATGTAAACTGGAACAGCCCCGCCACGCTGCCCGGTTGGGCGATACCTGCGGCAACTGACATTGCCTTTGCGGTGGGGGTGCTGGCGCTGCTGGGCAAGCGCGCGCCCGCATCGTTGAAGGTGTTTCTGCTAACGCTGGCTATTCTGGATGATCTGGGCGCAATCATTATCATCGCCGTATTCTATACCGTAAAGCTGGATGTGACCTATCTGGCGCTGGCGTTAATTCCGATTGCGGGATTGTTATTGCACAATCGCCTGCGCGCGCACCGGATTGCACCCATCGTCTTGTTGGGGGGTATGTTGTGGGTTTTGGTGCTGCAATCAGGGGTCCATGCCACGCTTGCTGGCGTCATCACGGCGTTCTTTGTGCCCATGAAAGACCGCTTTGGCAAATCACCGATGCACGCGCTGGAACACGGGTTGGCGCCTTATGTAAAATTCCTGATCGTGCCGTTGTTTGCTTTTGGCAATGCCGGGGTGGTGCTGGCGGGCATGACACTGAGCGATCTTGCAGCCCCGCTGCCCTCTGGCATCGCTTTGGGGCTGCTGCTGGGCAAGCTTTCAGGCGTGTTCGGGTTCACATGGCTGCTGGTCAAATCTGGTGCCGCCCGCCTGCCCGAAGGGGCGAACTGGCTGCACATCTTTGGCGTCGCCGCCTTGGCGGGCATCGGATTTACGATGTCGCTGTTCATAGGCTCACTCAGCTTTAGCGACCTTGCCCAGATGAACGCGGTGCGCCTTGGTGTGCTGACCGGATCCATCCTATCGGCCTGCCTGGGCTTTGCCGTGCTGTTCGCCGCTGGCCCAGAAAAGCACTAAGCCTTCGCCGCGCGGATCAGCCGCAGAATATCTCGCGCGGCCTCGGGGATATTGGTGCCCGGCCCAAAGATGGCTTTCACCCCCCGATCATACAAGAACCTGTAATCTTTTTGCGGGATCACACCGCCGCAGATCACCAGAATTTCCCCCGCCCCCGCGGCCTGCAACGCCTGCACCAACTTCGGTGCAAGCGTCTTATGCCCTGCCGCTTGGCTAGAGATTCCAATGACATGCACGTCGTTATCAATAGCATCCTGCGCCGCCTCTTCCGGCGTCTGGAACAGTGGGCCTACATCCACATCAAAGCCAATGTCGGCGAATGCCGTGGCAATCACCTTTGCCCCCCGATCATGCCCGTCTTGCCCCATCTTCACCACCAGCATCCGGGGGCGGCGGCCTTCCTCAACAGCGAAAGCCTCCACATCCTTCTGGATCGCGGCATAGCCCGCATCGCCGGCATAGGCGGCACCGTATACTCCGGCCAGCGTTTTCACTTCGGCCCGATGCCGCCCAAAGACCGCCTCCATCGCCAAGCTGATCTCGCCCACCGTGGCCCGCGCGCGGACTGCGGTAACGGCAGCTGCAAGCAGATTTTCGTTCGATGCAGCGGCAGCGGTAATCGCCTCCAACGCAGCCTTGCAAGTTGTTTCATCACGGCTTGCCCGAATGGCTTGCAACCGCGCAATCTGGGTGTCACGCACCGCCACATTGTCGATATCCAGCAGGTCAATCGCATCTTCCCGCGCCAACCGGTACTTGTTCACCCCGACAATAACCTCGTCGCCCCGGTCAATCGCGGCTTGGCGTTTGGCGGCAGATTCCTCGATCCGCAGCTTTGGCATACCCGATGCAACCGCTTTCGTCATGCCGCCCATCGCCTCTACTTCCGCCATCAAAGCCCAGGCATCCGCCGCAAGGGTCGCCGTCAGGCTTTCCACATAATAACTGCCCGCCAGCGGGTCGATCACATGGGTAATTCCGGTTTCTTCTTGCAATATCAACTGCGTATTGCGTGCAATGCGTGCGGCGAAATCAGATGGCAAGGCCATCGCCTCGTCCAGCGCGTTGGTGTGCAGGCTTTGCGTGCCGCCCAAAACCGCCGCCAGCGCCTCATAGGCGGTGCGCACCACATTGTTGTAGGGGTCTTGCTCTTGCAGGCTGACGCCCGAGGTCTGGCAATGCGTTCGCAGCATCAGGGATTCCGGTTTGACAGCACCAAATTCCGTCATGATCCGGTGCCACAAAAACCGCGCCGCCCGCAGCTTTGCCGCCTCCATGAAAAAGTTCATCCCGATCGCGAAAAAGAACGACAGGCGCGGTGCGAAATCATCCACCTTCATGCCGCGCGCAATGGCCGTGCGCACATATTCGCGCCCGTCGGCCAGCGTAAAGCCCAGCTCCTGCACCAAGTTCGCCCCCGCCTCCTGCATGTGGTAGCCAGAGATCGAGATGGAGTTGAACTTTGGCATTTCGGCAGCCGTATATTCAATAATATCCGCCACGATCCGCATCGAAGGTTCCGGCGGGTAGACATAGGTGTTGCGCACCATGAATTCTTTCAGAATATCGTTCTGAATGGTGCCAGACAGGGCGGCACGGCTGACACCTTGTTCTTCCCCCGCCACAATGAAACTGGCCAAGATCGGGATCACTGCCCCATTCATCGTCATCGAAACGCTGACACTCTCCAAAGGTATCCCGTCAAACAGGATCTTCATATCCTCGACTGAATCAATCGCGACGCCCGCCTTGCCAACATCCCCTTCCACGCGCGGATGATCTGAATCGTAGCCCCGATGCGTCGCCAGATCAAATGCCACCGATACACCCTGCTGCCCCGCAGCCAGTGCCTTGCGGTAAAACGCGTTCGACGCCTCGGCGGTTGAAAACCCCGCATATTGCCGGATGGTCCAAGGCCGCCCCGCATACATCGTGGCTTTGACCCCGCGCGTGTAGGGGGCTGCACCCGGCATCCCGCCCAGATGACCCAATCCCGCCAGATCAGCCTGCGTATACAAGGGCTTGACGGCAATGCCCTCCAGCGTGTGCCAGGTAAGGTCCGCCAGATCGCGGCCCTTGAGCTCGGCTTTCGCACGTGCGGCCCAATCGTCCATCGGGGCATCCACCTCATTGGTCATCCGCGTCTTCCCTAACTTTCCCAGCCTGCAAATGTCGCAGGCATTGGTCCTTTGGTTATCGGCTGCCATGCCCTATATCATACATAACGGAGCATTCATGAACCTGTTTTACATCATTGCCTTAGCAGCATTTCTTCCCATCGCAAGTTCTGCCCAAACCGCAGACCCAGCGCCAAGCGTAGCCGCGTCAGAGGTGACGCTGCCCGATCTGATCTGGCAAAAACGCGCCCTCGTGGTCTTTGCAGACAGCCCGAAAGACCCCAATTTCATCCGCCAAATGCAACTGCTGGCGCGCAATGCGGACGATCTGGTTGACCGCGATGTTCTGGTGATTACTGATACCGACCCCGCCGCCAATTCCGCCGTGCGCCAACAATTGCGGCCGCGCGGCTTCAGCCTTGTGTTGCTGGATAAAGACGGCAAAATCGCCATCCGCAAACCGCTGCCTTGGGATGTGCGCGAAATCTCACATGCCATCGACAAGTTCCCACTGCGCTTGCAAGAGGTGCAGGACCGCTATCAATCCGCGCGTTGACGGCACTCTTCAAATTCCATGATCACGTCATCCACCCGCAGGCTTGCGCCCTCAACCGTATTGATCGCCTTGACCACGCCGCGCCGTTCGGCTTTCAGGATGTTTTCCATCTTCATCGCCTCAACCGTGGCCAGCGATTGGCCTTCCTGCACCTCGTCGCCCACCGCCACCATGATGCGCGCAACCAACCCCGGCATCGGGCACAACAGGTAGCGTGATGTATCGGGCGGCAGCTTTTCCAGCATCAAGAGCGCCAGTTCAGCGGCCCGCGGCGTGCGCACATGGCATTTCACATCGGCCCCGCGCAGACGCAGCCGAAACCCGGACGGGATTTTACCCACCTTCATCACCAGTGCCGCACCGTCCACAATCAGCCGTGCCAAGGGTTGCCCCGGCGTCCAATCGCTTTCCACCCGCAGCGTGCTGCCATCGGCAAAGCTGACCGTAGACCCGGCACGATCTGCCGCTACGGTCAGGGCAAAAGCCTGCCCCTGAACGCTAACCGCCCAAACATCGCCAACCTTGCGTTCATGGTTGTCCATCGTGCCAGATATGCGAGTGCGCCGAATTTCGGCGACCCGGTTCATCGCCACGGCGGCAGCAGCGACACGTCGCACGGTGGCATCATCCAGCACGGCGCCTTGAAACCCACCCGGATATTCCTCGGCAATAAACGCCGTCGTTATGTTGCCAGACCGAAACCGCGGATGGTCCATTACGGCGGCCACAAACGGCAGGTTGTGCCCGATGCCTTCCACCTCAAAACTGTCCAGCGCCTGACGCATTTCGTCTATCGCACCTGTTCGCGTTGGCCCCCAGGTACACAGCTTGGCGATCATCGGGTCATAGAACATCGAAATCTCGCCACCCTCAAACACGCCGGTATCATTGCGCACGATGCCACCGGTTGGCGTTGGCCCTTCAACAGGCGGGCGGTAGCGGGTCAGCCGACCGATGGATGGCAGGAAATTGCGGTATGGATCTTCGGCATAAAGTCTGCATTCCATCGCCCACCCGTTGATTTTCAGATCGGCTTGGGTGAATGCCAGCTTTTCCCCGGCTGCCACCCGGATCATTTGTTCGACCAGGTCAATCCCGGTGATCAGTTCGGTCACAGGGTGTTCGACCTGCAAGCGTGTGTTCATCTCCAGAAAGTAAAACCGGGCGTCGCTGTCGACGATAAACTCCACCGTGCCAGCCGAGGTGTAGCCCACCGCCCGCGCCAGGGCGCAGGCTTGTTCCCCCATCGCCTTGCGGGTGGCATCATCCAAAAACGGCGACGGAGCTTCTTCAATCACCTTTTGATTGCGCCGCTGGATCGAACATTCGCGTTCGTGCAAGTAGACGTAGTTTCCATGGCTGTCTGCCAGCACCTGAATTTCAATGTGCCGGGGCTGGGTCACGAATTTTTCAATAAAAATTCTGTCATCGCCGAACGAGGCTGCTGCCTCGTTCTTGGATGATGCAAAGCCTTCGCGCGCGTCCGCATCATCATGGGCAATCCGCATCCCCTTGCCGCCGCCGCCCGCCGAAGCCTTGATCATCACCGGATAACCGACTTGCTGCGAAATCCTGACAGCTTCTTCGGCGTCAGCAATCAACCCCATATGCCCCGGAACCGTGCTAACCCCTGCCTCAATGGCAATTTTCTTGCTGGTGATCTTATCGCCCATCGCTTCAATCGCGGGGCTGGGCGGGCCGATAAAAACCACCCCAATCGCCTCCAGTGCCGCTGCGAAATCACGGTTCTCCGACAAAAAGCCATAGCCGGGATGCACGGCATCGGCCCCGGATTCGTGCACGGCTGCCAAGATTTTGTTGATAACGATATAGGATTGGTTGGCTGGCGACGCACCAATATGCACAGCCTCATCCGCCAGCCGCACATGCAACGCGTTTCGGTCGGCATCAGAATAGACCGCGACCGTCCTGATCCCCATGGCCTTTGCCGTGCGGATCACGCGGCAGGCAATTTCACCCCGGTTCGCAATCAAAATCTTCTTAAACATCGCCGTCCTTCCGGGGTGCCATCCGCCATGCGGACGTAAAAAAACCACCCGGGCGTTCGGCCCGCGTGGTCTTCATAAGTAAAAGCTTGTCCGGGCACTGCTGCCCTGCACCAACCGGCTTACTTGCAGACGCCCAGATCGTCACAAACCAAGCCTGCGCCGGCACCGATAAGCGCGCCGGTAACAACATTTCCGCCAAGCGCGTCGGCAACGACCGCACCGCCAAGCGCACCAACGCCGCCGCGTTGAAGATCGTTCTCAAGACAGGCTGAAAGGGTGGTCGCACAAAGCGCCATGATGATAAGGGTCTGTTTACGCATGTTACACTGCCTCTTGTTATGGTTTTTATTGGTCGGGACTCTACCGCATTTGGTGTCAGATGAAAGCCAAAAGAACGCAGCAGCGCGCCATCGGCAATTCTGCGCCACGGCCCCGCCATGCAAAAAGACCTGACCCGCAAAGGGCCAGGCCAAGGATAAGGGAAAGGGTAACAGTCATCACAGAACAGACCGTCAGCGGAACATGCCGAAGTCTTGTTTGCATCTTGGGCACTGCGGGCGGAGCTGGCAAAGGCATTTGCAATGGGCATGGTTCCATGGGCCAAACTTTGCCATATCGCCGAAGGCCAAGGCGGATTCATGCTCAGTCGTCCTCGGCGTCATCAGCCCAGTCGCCATAGTCCGGCGCGGGGGCGTCTTTTGCAAAAATCTCTGGAAACGATGCTTCCGCCCGCTTCACATCAATCCGCAAAAGTGCCTCATAACTGGCGGGATCAAACGGGTCTTCGCCAGCCACCACTTCGCGGCCAAACAGCCATGACAACCGCGCAGCATCCAGATTGCCACGCTCGAACGGGTCTTCGCCAAAATGCGCCCAGAGTGCCGCCAGAAACGCCCGGTCAGCAGTTTGATCCGGTTTTTTGCGGTCACGAAACCGCTCTCGTCTGATGATTTTCGTGGCACCGTCTTTGTTTGCACGCCGAACGACAAACTGAAAATCGGTGCTGGGCAGGCGTCCGGGGAAACCGCGATGTTTTAGCATAGGCTGCGATCCTGTATGTGGGGAACCGCACCAGTCTTTAGCATCAGATCAAGGCAAGCTGAAAGCCTGCCGTGTCGGATAGATCTCGGATTTTCCGGTGTTGTTTTGGCGCTAAACACCACTGAACCAATTTTATTTTTGGCCTTAGACGGCCCTTTCCGGTGGTCGGCAAGACTGGCGTGCCGACCAAGGTTACCCCCGGCGGCACGCCGCTTTAGATCACTTGTATTTGCCTGTGTAGGTAGGTTCGGTCGAAACCGGCTCTGCCACATAGGTAACGGCTTCTTCTTTCTTTGCGCAGGCGGCAACAAACGCCAACATGCAAAGACCAAATACGATAGTTGTGCTCTTGGGCATCCTCTACTCCAGTCTTTTTGGACGGTTGCGGGCATTGCGCCTGACAACCCTCGTTTCACCAAACAGGCCGCTTGGGTTCGGCCTGCATGCAGCATAGCCGAAAAATTGCGAATATGACAATCAAGACTGCCATCGGTTGCAGCCTGTGGCCCGGCTACATCAGCGACCCCTCGCTTGCCACGAAACAGGCTCAAACGGCTGTTCCGCATCAGTAAGGCTCCAGCACGCAAACACCGTCCACGATGCCGAACGCCATAAAGAACTGCGTCGCATCCAGGTTCGTTTCACCAAACGGCAAAGCCATATCCGAAAACGCGATAATCACCTGCGTGGCCGCTGGCATCGGTGGCATAATCTGCGCCACGGCATAGCTGTTGCACAGCTGCTGCATATCGCCGATCGAGGCTTCAAAATTCATTGTCCCACCATTGCGCGCAATCTCCGGGGCCAAAAAGCGAAACCTGTAAACTGCGGTCTGCGCTGACGGCTGATCCACGATCACCTCATGCAGCGTCACCGCCTGCCCCGATGGCACCACGAAGGCCGCATCACTGCCCGGAAGGGTAACGCTGGCTTGGGCTTGCACGACAGTCAAGGTGTCAGTCATCAAAAACTACCGCTTATAGAGGAATATTATCATGCTTTTTCCAAGGGTTCACCAGCTTTTTGCCGCGCAGCGCTGCAAATGCCCGTGCCACGCGGCGGCGGGTGGAATGGGGCAGGATCACCTCATCGATAAACCCCTTTTCTGCTGCCACAAACGGGTTGGCAAACCGTTTTTCATACTCTTTCACCCGTGACGCGATCTTTTCTGCATCACCAAGTTCGCTGCGATACAGAATTTCAACTGCGCCCTTGGCCCCCATTACCGCAACCTCGGCCGTCGGCCACGCGTAATTGAAATCCCCGCGCAAGTGCTTTGATGACATCACCACATAAGCCCCGCCATAGGTTTTTCGCGTCAGCACTGTCACCTTTGGCACTGTCGCCTCGGCATAAGCAAACAGCAATTTTGCCCCATGCTTGATCACACCGCCAAGTTCCTGTGTCACGCCCGGCAGAAACCCCGGCACATCGACCAGCGTCAGGATCGGTATTTCAAACGCATCGCAAAACCGCACAAACCGTGCTGCTTTGCGCGACGCATCAATATCCAGGCAGCCCGCCAACACCATCGGCTGATTGGCCACAACGCCCACCGATTGCCCTTCAATTCTGATAAATCCGGTAATGATATTCGCCGCAAACGCAGTCTGGATTTCAAAGAAATCGCCCTCATCCGCAACTTTGGTGATCAGCTCTTTCATATCATAAGGCTGGTTCGGATTGTCGGGGATCAGCGTATCAAGCGACATCTCAATCCGGTTCGGATCATCGAAAAACGGCCGCACTGGTGCCTTTTCGCGGTTGCTCAGCGGCAGAAAGTCAAACAGCCGCCGGGTTTCGGCCAATGCCTCGACATCGTTTTCAAAGGCACCATCGGCAACCGACGACTTCCTGGTATGGGTCGCAGCACCGCCAAGCTCTTCTGCCGTCACCACTTCGTTCGTTACGGTTTTCACCACATCGGGGCCGGTCACGAACATGTAAGACGAATCCTTCACCATAAAGATGAAATCCGTCATCGCGGGCGAATAGACCGCCCCCCCCGCGCACGGCCCCATGATCAGGCTGATCTGCGGCACCACACCCGACGCCAGCACATTGCGTTGAAACACCTCGGCATAGCCTGCCAGACTGGCCACGCCTTCTTGAATGCGCGCGCCACCGCTATCGTTTATACCAATCACCGGCGCGCCATTTTGCATGGCCATATCCATGATCTTGCAAATCTTTTTGGAATGTGTTTCCGACAATGACCCGCCAAAAACAGTGAAATCTTGACTGAAAACATACACCATCCGGCCATTGATCGTGCCCCAGCCGGTGACCACGCCATCGCCTGCGGGGCGCTCGTCTTGCATGTCGAAATCAGTGCAGCGGTGCGTCACGAACATATCGAATTCTTCGAAAGACCCGTCATCCAGCAACAGCTCGACGCGTTCGCGCGCTGTCAGCTTGCCCTTGGCGTGCTGCGCGTCAACCCGGCGCGCGCCACCGCCATTTCGGGCCTGCGCGCGGCGATTTTCGAGTTGTTCAAGAATGTCTTTCATCGTCGCTTTCCCAAATGACTTTCATCACCGTAGCCTTGCATTTGTGCGACAGAAAGCAAAATTCGGGCAAGGTGCAAATTTGCGGCCCCGCAGCGCACACCACTCAACCCTATCAGCACACCCACGCCAACTTTCCCTGCGCCCATCCAGATCATCGGCCTGCAAATCGCCACGAGAGTCTGCATATCCTCGCGGTGTATGGCCATCCCAGCTATAAACCATGGGCCAGATCTGGACCCTGATGCTCGCGAACCGGGGGATCCTCGCAAACCGGGGGATCCTCGCGAACCGGGGCCCCGCGCTATGCGCAGTTGTGCTGAAAAAGCCTGGCAACCGGTTTTGCCACCGCCACTTTCCGCGGCAGAAATCAAGGCCATTCGCAAGATCACCCCCCTCTGGCGCGTTTGTCATCTTTGACAAACGGGGCTGACGCAGCGTTGCACAAGCGTCTGTGCAGATACGCCGT
>JAYSPY010000092.1:0-3441 GCA_043721855.1 Pseudorhodobacter sp. | reverse complement strand
GGTCGCCACGCAGCGTGACTTTGCAGCCCAGCGGCATTTCTTCCCGAACGCGGAAACCAGCGATCGACTTTTTCGCATGGGTGATCACGGCCTTTTGGCCCGCAATCGCGGTCATTTGTTCTTGCGCGGCTTTCACCTTTTTGGTGTCTTTAACCGCTTCGCCAACGCCCATGTTGATGACAATCTTTTCCAACTTGGGCAGCTGCATCATATTCTTGTAGCTGAATTCGGTCATCAGGGCCGCACGGATGCGATCCTTGTAATCCGCCTTCAGGCGCGGGGTATAGGTTTGTGCGTCAAGCATCAGATCGCATCCCCTGTTGTTTTGGCAAAGCGCACTTTCACATCGCCGTCCATGCGGAACCCAACGCGGGTTGCTTTGCCGTTTTTGTCCAGCAAGGACAGGTTCGACAGATCAATCGGCATAGCTTTCGGGATGCGGCCGCCCTGCGAGCCTTGGCTTTGCTTGGTGTGGCGGATTGCGATGTTCAGCCCGTCAACAACCGCTTTGTTGGCAGCAGGGGCAACAGACGAAATCTCGCCCTTCTTGCCCTTGTCCTTGCCGGTCAGCACGATGACGGTATCGCCTTTTTTCAATTTAGCAGCCATCACAGCACCTCCGGTGCCAAAGAGATGATCTTCATGAAGTTCTTGGCGCGCAATTCGCGCACCACTGGCCCGAAGATACGCGTGCCAACCGGTTCGCCCTGATTGTTCAGGATGACGGCTGCGTTGCGATCAAAACGGATCGTGGTGCCGTCTTCACGGCGAACTTCCTTGGCGGTGCGAACGACAACGGCCTTGCGGACGTCACCCTTCTTTACACGACCACGTGGAATAGCTTCCTTTACCGACACCACGATGATGTCGCCAACGGATGCATAGCGGCGGTGTGAACCGCCCAGAACCTTGATGCACTGAACCCGGCGAGCGCCTGAGTTGTCAGCAACATCCAGATTTGTCTGCATCTGGATCATTTAGTATTCTCCGACCTTTGGGAGCGGAATACTCCCAGGGTTTCGTTTCAGTTTCAGATTCAGACGGCTGCCGACGCAGGTGCGTCAACCACAACCGTCCAGCGTTTCGACTTCGAAATCGGGGCGCATTCCTCGATGCGGACCGTGTCGCCTTCCTTGAACTGGTTCAAGGCATCATGGGCACGGTACTTCTTGGACTTGCGGATGGTCTTTTGCAGAACGGGGTGCTTGAAGCGGCGTTCGACAAGGACGGTGATCGTTTGCTCGTTCTTGTCCGAGGTCACGACACCTTGCAGGATACGTTTGGGCATCGGTCTCTCCTTACGTCGCGGCTTCGGTGGCTTTTTGAGCCAGCACGGTGCGGATACGGGCAACATCCTTGCGGACCTTGCCAATGCGCGAGGTGTTCGTCAGTTGGTTGGTCGCTGCCTGAAAGCGCAGATTGAACGCTTCCTTTTTCAGCGCGACAAGCTGATCACGCAACTGGTCTGGGGTCTTGGCCTTGAGTTCACTGGCGATCATGCGCCTTTTCCTTTTCTCAATCACCAGACGGCCCCAAGGTAAGGGTTACCGGTGCTCTGGTGGATCAATGACAAACCAGCGATTCTGCCGAAGGGCGGAACCGCTGGATGAGGCGCAATACAGGAGGCGGGTGGGTGTGGCAAGGGGGAAGATGGCCCTGCCTCAAGACTATCAAATCCTGCTTACGTCCAAGCTGGCTTGCTTTAGCCGCCCAGCGATTTTGCGCATCTTGGCGAACTCGGTCCCAAACGAAGGGCCGACGCCAAGCGCCTCGCAGAACTCTTTTCCCGTCACTTCTTCAAGCAGATCCGAATACTTGATGATCTGTAGATGCAATTCCGCCACGTAGCCGTTTCGCGGGGCTGCATCGATTGCTGTCTTGATGCGTTCGATCACCTCGTTGGTGTTCATGAGCAACTCCTTTTCTCTCAGGACTACTTATGGCACAGCTTTAAGCTTTGTGCAATATTATTTATGCTATTTTCTTTGTGCTTTCAGCTATGGATGTTCGCAAACCAATTTTCGCCGAAAGTGATGCGTGATTCACGGACACTACCCCTCACGCCCACTCATAATTGAAACTGACCGAGATGCGTTCTTCTTCGGCCATGTTCATCGGCACCTCATGCCGCAGCCAGCTTTCCCACAGCAGAACCTCGCCGACGACGGGTTTCACATAGACGAAGGGCTGCAATTCCTGCCCTGCCTTCTTCGTCCGCAAGGGGGCGTGCATCATCATCGGCAAGCGGGGGTCTTCCAGTTTCAGGGCCGAGGTGCCCTTGGGCATCGCGACATAAGTCGTGCCGGAGATCACCGAATGCGGGTGAATGTGGCTGGCGTGCATGCCGCCCTGCGGCAGGATGTTGATCCAGAACGAGCCACACTTCAGCTTTTTGTCGCCAAGGTCAAAGCCGAGGTCCTTGCAAAAGGCCGCGACGTGCTTGTCCAGCGCCTTTTCCAGATCGGCAAAGATCGGAAAGCGCCACGGCAGGTCGTTCAGCGAGGCATAAGAGGTATAGCCCGGATAGCCATTCGCCTCGCACCATTCCTGGCCGGCCTCATCATCCTCGGCAATCGCCTCGCAGGCGGATTTCAACTCGTCGTAATCGACCTTCTTCTTGCCGAGTTCAGACAAGGCGGCGCGGTACAGGCGGGTGACGAACAGCGAAGATATTTCGGCCATGTCAGGGCATCCTTGTCAGAAGAAAGCCCCCGCCGTTCCCGGCAGGGGCCTTTGATTTAGGTAGGATGGGCAATGTGCCCATCGCCGTTACCAGTCGTCGCGAACCACGACGCGGGTCAGGACCGGCAGTTTCATGGCGCCAAGGCGCAGGGCCTCACGGGCGATTTCTTCGGACACGCCGTCGATCTCGAACATGATGCGACCCGGCTTCACTTTGGCCGCCCAGTAGTCGGTCGAGCCCTTGCCCTTACCCATACGAACTTCGACGGGCTTGGCAGAGACCGGGACGTCCGGGAATATCCGGATCCAGACCCGGCCCTGACGCTTCATGTGGCGGGTGATCGCGCGGCGGGCCGCTTCGATCTGACGCGCGGTGACACGTTCCGGTTCCGTCGACTTCAGGCCATAGGCGCCGAAGTTCAGCATGAAGCCGCCTTTGGCCTCACCATGAATCCGGCCCTTGAACTGCTTGCGGAATTTTGTGCGCTTAGGTTGCAGCATTTCTTCTCTCCCTTAGGCGCGTTCGCGGCGTGGCTGACGCGGTGCGGCGCCTTCCTGCGATTCAGCCTGACGGCGGTCATGGGCCTGCGGATCATGCTCAAGGATTTCGCCTTTGAAGATCCAGACCTTGACGCCGATGATGCCGTACGGCGTCATGGCTTCGGACAGGGCATAGTCGATGTCGGCGCGCAGCGTGTGCAGCGGAACGCGACCTTCGCGGTACCATTCGGTCCGCGCGATTTCAGCGCCACCCAGACG
>JAYSPY010000091.1:0-9668 GCA_043721855.1 Pseudorhodobacter sp. | reverse complement strand
GCGTTTGGGCTTGCCGTGGTCGAATCCAAGCGTTGGCAGCGGCCCCTTGATAGGCGTTCCGGCAAACGGGGTGAAGAAACCGCGCCATCCACCCAAATGCTGCGCTACCTTCGCCGGATTGATGATGTCACGTCTGGAAAACTGCGCTGGGGTATTCTGACCAATGGGTCGAAATGGCGGCTGTATTTTTCGGGCGCGCGGTCTGTTTCCGAGAACTTCTTTGAACTTGATCTTCCCGCAATCTTAAACTTGCCCGGCCACAATGAAGGCCTGTTTGCCCTGTCTGAAGAAGACCGCCGCCATTGGCTGAAGGTCTTCATCCTGATCTTCAGGCGAGAGGCATTTTTGCCTTTAGGGGTTGATCCGCGCACCTTCCACCTGAAGGCGCTGGAAGAGGGGCGCTATTACGAAGAACGGGTGGCAAACGACCTGTCACAAAAGGTTTTTGCGCAGGTTTTCCCCGATCTGGTGCAAGCGTTAGTAAAGGCCGCGCCCAATGCTCCGTTACAGGACGTGCGCGATGGTGCATTGATCCTGCTCTATCGTCTTTTGTTTATCCTTTACGCCGAAGACCGTGATCTGCTGCCGGTCAAGGATGCGCGGTTTGATGATTACAGCTTGCGCAACAAAGTACGGCTGGACGTCGGCGCGCGCAAAGACCGCAATGATGTGTTTTCGGAAACCTTTCCCACCTACTGGAACGCGATGAGCAATCTGTTCATCGCCATTGATCAGGGGGATGCCTCTATCGGCTTGCCCCCCTATAACGGCGGGCTGTTTGATCAAGACCGCAACGCCGTTTTGGCCAATATCCGCATTCCCGATGCCACGATTGCCAAAATCATTGATGCGCTGTCGTTTGAACAAACCCAGCAAGGGCGCAAATACATCAACTATCGCAACCTGTCGGTGCAGCAACTGGGGTCAATCTACGAACGCCTGCTGGAATATGAAGTTGCCGCGAAAGACGGCGGTGTTACCGTGCAGCCCAACATTTTCGCCCGCAAAGGATCGGGCAGCTACTATACCCCTGACGATCTGGTGCAACTGATCCTGACCGAAACGCTGGAACCATTGGTGCAGGCCCGCAAGAATGATTTCACCGCCAAAATCGCGGAGTTCGCCGCCACTACGCTGCCGGACCATAGCAAACTTGGCATGCTGTCGGTGCTTGATCCGGCCACCTTGCTGCTTGATCTGAAAATCTGTGATCCGGCCATGGGGTCGGGCCATTTCCTTGTCAGCCTTGTCGATTTCATGGCGGATCAGGTTATCACCGCCATGGCCGAAACCGAAGTCGAAGTGCCTGCCGATTGGGGCGATTACATTTCGCCGCTGGCGGCAAGGATCGACACCATCCGCAACACCATTCTGGCCAATGCCCGGTCGCGCAACTGGACCATTGACGAAGATCAGCTGGATGACCGCCATATCATCCGCCGCATGGTGCTGAAGCGCTGCATTTACGGGGTCGATAAAAATGCCATGGCGGTGGAACTGGCCAAGGTGGCGCTTTGGCTGCACACCTTTACCGTTGGCGCGCCGCTGTCGTTCCTTGATCACCATTTGCGCTGCGGCGATAGCTTGTTCGGGTCTTGGGTGGCCCCCGCGCTGGACAAGGCCAAATCCTATGGCAGCCCCTTGTTGCTGCATGAACCCATCAAACACGCCCTGCGCGCCGCATCGAAAATGCAGATTGTCGAAGGCCTGACCGATGCCGAAATAGCCGAGGCGCATCGGTCTGCCGATGTCTTTGCCGAGGTGCAGGATATGACAGCGCCGCTTGATGCGCTGATGTCGCTGATTCACGCGCTGGATTGGCTGAACATCAAGGACAAGCCGGGGCGCGATGCGGTAAAGATTTTCTTTGATGCCCAGTTTGGCGACCCCATCGCCATTGCCATGGGCAAGATTGATCCCGCCACCACCCGGGCTGAGGGCGCACGCTTTGCCACCATTCTGGCCGATGCCCGCACCTTGATGGCGGAAGAGCGGTTTCTGAACTGGCAAGTGGCCTTTCCCGGTATCTGGTCGGATTGGAATGGCGATGGCCTGACCGGCGGCTTTGATGCGGTGGTAGGCAACCCCCCGTGGGATAGGATGAAGCTGCAACAGGTTGAATGGTTTGCTGAACGGAGGCCAGAAATTGCCCTGGCGCAAAGGGCATCTGACCGCGCCAAAATGATCACCGCACTGGAAAAGGCGGGCGATCCTTTGGCGGCCGATTTTGCCAAAGCGGCGGCGCGGGCCGAGGCGGGCACCCGAATGGCGCGCGGTGGCGGTGATTACCCGCTGCTATCGGGCGGCGATGTGAACCTGTATTCGCTGTTTGTCGAACGCGCGATGACGCTGGTTGGCAGCACCGGGTTGATGGGGCTGATCGTGCCATCCGGCATCGCGTCCGATTTGACGGCGGCCAGGTTTTTCAAGGGCGTCGCCACCCAAGGGCGGCTGAAGGCGCTGTATGATTTTGAAAACAGGCGCAACAAATATGGCCTGCCGCATTTCTTTGCCGACGTGGACAGCCGTTTCAAATTCTGCGCCTTTGTGGCCAGCCCGTCGCCTTTGCTTGCCCCGGCAAAATGCGCGTTCTTTTTGCAGGCGATTACTGAATTGCAAAACCCCGACACCTGTTTCACGCTAACTGCCGCCGATTTTGCCAGCGTAAACCCCAACACCGGCACCGCCCCCATTTTCCGGTCGCGCCGCGATGCGGATTTAACCACCGCCATCTATGCCCGCTTGCCGATCTTGGTAGACCGTTCATCAGGGACCGAGGTGAAAGCATGGCCGGTGAAGTATTCCACCATGTTCCATATGGCGAACGATTCAGGCCTGTTTTGAACGCCGAAGGAACTGGAAGAAAACGAGGGTGCCTATCCGGTTGAAGGAAATAAGTTCAGTAGCCCAAGTGGTGACTGGTTGCCGCTTTATGAAGGAAAAATGATAGGCGCATACAATCACCGTGCTGCTGGCGTCACTCAGAACCTACAAAATCTCAACAGTATGGGGCAGTCAGTTCCTAGTTCTAAAGCCGACCTTGCAAATGCAGCTTTTTACCCGAAACCACGTTATTTTATTCAAGTAGAAGAAAATTCTTGGCCGACTACCAAAAAGTGGGTTTTATCTTATCGTGACATTGCACGAGCGACAGATTTCCGTACGTCGATTGCTGCTTTAATCCCTTACTCTGGCGCTGGCCACACTCTACCTGTTTTGATCCTTTCTGGCAGTGTTTACAGCGAAGCAATCTTTGGCAGTTTGTTCTTGGCAAATCAGAATGCACTAGTATTTGATTTTGTGGTTCGACAGAAAGTGCAATCAACTCACTTTTCGTATTACATCCTCGAACAACTTCCCGTCATCCCGCCCGACCGTTTCACCGCCACCCATTTCGGCCCCAAAACCGCGGCCGACATCATCCGGGCGGCGGTGTTGGAACTGACCTATACCGCACATGACATGGCCCCCTTTGCCCGCGATATGGGCTATGTCGATGCTGCGGGCAGCGTGAAGCCACCCTTCTTCTGGGATGAAGACCGCCGCCTGACCCTGCGCGCCAAACTCGACGCGGTGTTTTTCCACCTGTATGGCATCACCAACCGCGACGACGTGCGCTATATCTATTCCACCTTCCCAATCGTGGAACGCGAAGAACGCGCAGCTTATGGCAAATACCGATCCTGCGAGTTGTGCCTGGCCTATATGAACGCCCTTTCCGCCGGAAAGCCCGACGCCGAAATCAGGATTTAATGGGGCATCCAATAGATTTTGGGGTACGTTTGGGGGTATGTTGGGAAATTAATCTGTTTTTATCCATATAGTTAGAGCGCAAAAGTGTCTCCCTTCAGCGCATCAATGTTTTCAAAAAGATGATCGTCGCAGCGATGCGATAGGGGGTTGGTCTATTTCAGCCGCACGCCATTATGAAACTCTGCACCGTGTTGGGCGGGCTGGCTGAACCACGTTGGGAACAGCCACCCAACCCTTTAATCCCGCAACAGTTCGTTGATGCTGGTTTTCGATCTTGTCTGGGCGTCGACCTTTTTCACGATCACCGCGCAATACAGGTTGACGCCGTTCTTGGAGGGCAGCGACCCCGCTACGACGACCGATCCGGAGGGCACCTCGCCGTAGGACACGGCCCCGGTTTCGCGGTCGACGATCTTGGTGGATTTGCCGATGAACACGCCCATGCCCAGAACTGACCCTTCGCGCACGATGCAGCCCTCAACCACCTCGGACCGCGCGCCGATGAAGCAGTTGTCTTCGATAATCGTGGGTCCGGCCTGCATGGGTTCCAGTACGCCGCCGATGCCGACGCCACCCGACAGATGCACGTTTTTGCCGATCTGCGCGCAGGAGCCGACTGTGGCCCAAGTGTCGACCATGGTGCCTTCATCGACGAATGCGCCGAGGTTGACGAAAGATGGCATCAGAACGACGCCTTTGCCGATGAAAGCCGAATGGCGCACGATCGCGCCATGCACGGCGCGAAATCCGGCTGCGCGCCACTGATTATCGCCCCAGCCTTTGAACTTGCTATCGACCTTGTCCCACCAGCCGCCGCCCTGCGCGCCGCCTGATTGTGCTTCCATATCGCGCAGACGAAAGCCAAGCAGCACGGCTTTCTTGGCCCATTGCTTGACCACCCAATCGCCACTTGGTGCGCGTTCGGCCACCCGCAACGTGCCGCCATCCAGCGCGTTCAGCGTGGCTTCAATCGCGTCGCGCGCAGTGCCCTTGGTGGTGGGACTGATGCTATCGCGCGCGTCCCATGCGGCCTCGATTGCGTGTTCAAGATCTGCGTGGGGCATGGGGCGTTCCTTTGCGGTGGTCATGTTTGACCTCAGGCTATAGACGGTCGGCAAAGCTCACGCAATTCCCGCGCCAGGATGCCATGATGAAAGACGAACCCCGCAACCACCCGTTCCGCGACAGCAAGCAAGACGCCAAAACCGCGCGGGCGATACCGGATACACCGCAGACGCGTGCCCCCGCCTACAAGCTTGCGTTTATCGACGATCAGTTCATGTGTCGCGAAGAATTGCGTCCGGTGCGGTTGCAGCTGGAATTGCTAAAGCCGCAGATGATATTGGATGAACGCGGGATTATGTCGACCATCGTGATGTTCGGCGGCGCGCGGATACCGGAGCCTGACAAGAAACACAGCGCGAAATCTGTGGCTATGGCGGACCTGTCGCATTTTTACACTGAAGCGCGGCGGTTTGCGCATCTGATGACGCTGCGGTCGATGGATAAAGGCGGGCGCGAGGATGTGATCATGACCGGCGGTGGGCCCGGCGTGATGGAGGCGGGAAATCGCGGTGCTGCGGATGCGGGCGGGGTGTCGATCGGGCTGAACATCGTGTTGCCGCATGAACAGGCACCGAATGAATACGTGACGCCGGATTTGTGTTTTAATTTTCATTATTTCGCCATTCGCAAGATGCACTTTTTAATGCGCGCGCGGGCAATTTGTGTTTTTCCGGGCGGCTTTGGCACCTTGGACGAGATGTTTGAAAGCCTGACCCTTATACAAACCGGCCGTATGAAGCCGGTGCCGTTTTTGCTGTTTGGCCGGGCGTTTTGGGACAAGATACTGAACTGGCAAGCGCTGGCTGAGGCGGGGGTTATTTCGGAAAAGGATCTTTCGCTGTTCAAGTTTGTTGAAACTGCAGAGGAAGCGGTGGCTGCGATTGATGCCTGGCCTCGCGTTGATTGAGGCTTCGGTTACTGGCCCATTGGCGGGCGCTGCCAGCCTGCATCAAATTCGATCGAGGTGCAGCCGGAAAAATGGGCCAATCGGTATAGCTCTGTTTCCAGCCGGGCCAGTCGTGCCAGGGTGAAAGCCACGCCGATTTCCGGCCAGAACGCTTTGACCCGCAAAACGCCCCGGTCACGGAAGGCTTTGACATCTATTCGCCCGATCAAACGCGCGCCTTCCAGGACGGGGAAGACGTAATAGCCGTAAGTGCGCTTAACCTCGGGCACGAACACCTCGATCCGGTAGTGAAAACCGAACAGGCGCTCTGCGCGGTTGCGGTCGCGCAGGGCGGGATCGAAGGGGGAAAGGATGCGGATGCGGGAGGGCGGGTTTGGCGGGATTAGCGTCAGGATCTCGGGGTGCGAATAGCTGGGGCGCAAAGTGCCATCGGCGTTTTGGACGGCGATTTCGATGATATTTCCAGCGGCTACCTGCGCCCGGCACCATATGCGGGCGTCGGCTATGGCAACAGCGTTCCAATAGGCGGCAAGTTCGGTGGCCGTGGCGAAACCGAGATGATTCAGGGCTGAATTACAGGCCCAGTGGGTGGTTTCGTGCAAATCTGGCGTAGCCGTGCGGTGACAATCAGGGATGACGCGTTCCGTCAGATCGTAGACCTTCTGGAAGCCGTCACGCCGGGTGATCGACAAGGCACCTGTGCGCCATAACCATTCGAGCGCTGTTTTGGATGGGTGCCAATCCCACCACCCACCCTTGCCGCGCGCCTCGCCCACGCCGACATCGGTGCTGGTGACGGGGCCTTCGTCGGAAATACGGCGCAGGATCTCGTCAAATTTCGCCTCATACCCATCGCGAAACCAACTGCGCCAGTTGTCAGCCAAGCGGTGCGTATCGCGGGTGAAGCGGTGTTGCCAATGCGGGAACAGGGTGCTGGGCAGGATAGAGGCATCATGCGTCCAATGTTCAAAAAGGGCGCGGTTGGTTTCCAGCAGGGGTTTGAGGTTTTCGGGTTTGTAGGATTGGCGGCGGGCGAACAGGATCATGTGATGCGCGCGCTCGACAGTGTAGATGCTGTCAACCTGCACAAAACCGATGCGGTCGATCAGCGCGGCCAGATCGGCACCCTTGGCTGGGCCAGTGGCGGCATCGGCCAAGGCGTGCCTGTCCAGAAAAATGCGCCGGGCGGTGGGGTTTGGAAGGACGGGAAGGGTCATGTAACAGCGGTAGCAGGCACTTTTGCGTGGTCAAGGGGCAACGATACCGTCTGAACGAGGCCGCTGACCCAGCTTTTCCAGTTGGACGCGGGTGTAAGCCCATTGATGGCTATGACCGGGAAAAGGCGCATCGAAGCGCCGCATCAGATGGGCATAGCCATAGCCAAGTTCGGAGCCCTTGCACAGGCGCGCACCAGTCGCTTTTTCTTGCAAGACCAGCCCGCCGCCTGATTCAGCCAGAATGTAACCCTTGGCCGACAGGCGTCTTAGAAGGTCTGCCCAATTTTGTGCATAGGCAAAATCATCAGCGAGAAGGGCCCGCAGGGGTGCGACGAGCGTCTCATCCGCCCTGACGGGCGTCTTCACTTTTTGACGGCGGGTCAGATCATGGGTGATGGCATCGCGTATTATATGGCCGATTGTTATATCGGTATCGTCAGCGACCTGTTGCAGGGCCAACACCATCGCACGCGAAAGTTTCAGGGTGATAGATTCGGTCTCCATCCCTTAGCTATGCCGCAACAGGGTTAACGGGCGATTAAGTCCGAACCTTGCGCTGTTTGAGCGTTTCAGATTTCAATTGACCACAAGCTGCCATGATATCTTCGCCACGCGGGGTGCGGATCGGGCTGGCGTAACCCGCGTCGTGAATGATGTCGGCAAAAGCGTGGATACGGTTGCCGGAGGAGCGTTTATAGGGCGCGCCGGGCCATTCGTTAAAGGGAATCAAGTTAATTTTGGCCGGAATACCGCGGATCAGATCGACCAGACGGTGCGCGTCTTCCTTGCTGTCGTTGACGCCCTGCAACATGACATATTCAAAGGTGATACGCTCAGAGTTGGTCAGACCGGGATAGGCGCGCAAGGCATCCAGCAGTGCGGCGATATTCCATTTTTTGTTGATCGGCACCAGCTGATCGCGCACTTCGTCTGTGGTGGCATGAAAGCTGACGGCTAGCAGACAGCCGATTTCAGTGGCGGTACGAGCGATTTCGGGGACCACGCCAGAGGTGGACAGCGTGATGCGGCGACGACCAAGGGCGATGCCTTCGTTATCCATGATCACGCGCAGCCCGTCGCGGACGTTTTCGAAATTATACAGCGGCTCGCCCATGCCCATCAGCACGACATTGGAAATCAGGCGACCTTCGCGGTTGGGGTCGCCCTGCACCGGCCATTCGTTCAAGTCATCGCGGGCCAGCATAACCTGGCCGATAATTTCGCCCGCCGTCAGGTTGCGGACCAGTTTTTGCGTGCCTGTATGGCAGAACGAACAGGTCAGCGTGCAGCCGACCTGGCTGGATATGCACAGGGTGCCGCGATCGGTTTCTGGGATATAGACCACCTCGACCTCGTGCCCGCCGGTGATGCGAACCAGGTATTTGCGGGTTCCATCGGTACTGATCTGGCGGGTGACGACCTGCGGAATTTCGATGCTGAACTTTTCAGCCAACAAAACGCGCAGGTCTTTTGACAGGTTGGTCATACCCTCAAAATCGCGCAGGCCCCAGTGGTAGAGCCAAGTCCAGATTTGGCCCACGCGCATTTTCGCCTGCCGTTCTGGAACGCCCGCGTTCATCAGGGCAGTCCGCAGCTGATCACGGGTCAGGCCGATCAGGTTGATCTTATCTGTCGCGGGCAGATTGCGCGGGATGGTCAGAACGTCTTGCGTGATGGGGGCGGTCATGTGAACCTTTTGGGGGGCGGAATTGGCGACGTTTCTTCGCTATACCGCAGATTGGTCGAAAACGGAACGGGGGAGCGGAAAAAGCAAAAGCCCCGGCAGGGTATGTGCCGGAGCCAAACAGTGGTATCGCACCGCAGGTTACTTACAGCGGGTTTCAGCCTCGGCCATCGCGGCGGTAAAGCCACGCAGGGAAAACGTGTCTTGCGTTTTTGTGCCTTTGCCCGATGCTGCGGAAAGAACGGCCGTCTCGCCGCCTTTCAGGGCCGCGAGGATGGCCGCATCGGCATTTGCATCGACGGTCCATGCCCATTCTCCGTCGGTCACCATTTCAAAGGTGGAGCCAGAAATATCGACTTTGACAGTAGACCCCGACGCAAACGGATAGCCGCCGGAAAATGACACTTCGCCGCCCGCGCCTCCGGGACGGAAGGTGACGAACAACAAGATATCGCCGCGCCGCACGGAGACCGGGGCACCATCACGGGTGTTCACGGTTTCCTTGGGGCTTGAGACGCCCCAGCATTCCTTGGGGCTTTCTTCGGTAAACACGCTCCAATCCGTTTTCACGGCAACCTGATTGGTGGATTCTTGTGCGACGGCAAACGTGGCTGTTGCAGACAAGAGGGCGGCGATCAGCATATGACCGGGAAAGAATTTCATATTTGTAAGAGCCTCCGACAACTCAACTTAGCCCCTGCCTGACCCGTGCCGCGATTGTGCGCGCATTTCCTGCAGCGTCTGGCATTTCAACTTGATATCCCATAACCCAAAACATGCGGGGCACGAAAGCCCTATGGGCGACAAATCGCGCATCTGTGAGGGGGAAATTGATGGGTAATGCTGTGCCGATGGTGGAATTGTGGCGTGGTGGGATGCTGGAAAGCAGCCATTCGGGCCATGCGGTGATTTGTGATGCCAAGGGTCAGATTGTGCAGGCATGGGGTGATCCGGCTGCGGTGATCTTTCCACGGTCGGCGTGCAAGATGCTGCAGGCGCTGCCGTTGATCGAAAGTGGCGCTGCGGATGCGGCGGGTTTGAC
>JAYSPY010000090.1:0-16198 GCA_043721855.1 Pseudorhodobacter sp. | reverse complement strand
GAAAATCAGGATACCTTGCGGCAAAAAGGTTGCGCGCATGAAGGATGACAGCCCTTTAACCGCGCGTTTGGGTGAAATTGGGCTGTTCAATTTCGCGCCTTATCTGATGAACCGGATCATGGGGCGGTATAATGCCAGTCTGCGCGAAGAAATGGCCGGGATGGGCTTAAGCACGTCGAAAATGCGCGCGCTTGCGGTGCTGTCGGTGATTGATGGACCGCTCATCGGCGCTTTGGCGATCTATGCGGTGGCAGAACAATCCACCCTAAGCCGCGCGTTGGATCAGCTTGCAGGCGATGGCTTGGTCCGTCGCGAAGCAGACGCGAATGACAGCCGTGCCACGCGGGTCTATATTACCGATCCGGGCCGCGCAGCGTTTGACGAGATTTGGCCCCATATGGCCGCCACCTATGCCCGCATGTTTCGCGGCATCCCGGACGACGAAAGAAGCGCCTTTGTCGGCACTTTGCAAAAGATGCTGATCAACATCCGCAAGCACGAGATTTGAGCCATGGCAGAACGGTCTTTCAAAGCGGAAGTAGAACACCTGCGGCTTGGCGCGGATGATACCTTCACGGGCGAGGGTATTCTGGCCATCACCAAAGCGCTGCTGGAAAACGGCGTGGGGTATGTCGGTGGCTATCAGGGGGCGCCAATATCGCATCTGATGGATGTGCTTGCGGATGCGCAGGATTTGCTCGGCGAACTTGGCGTGCGGTTTGAGGCCTCCGCGAACGAGGCTGCGGCTGCCGCCATGCTGGCCGCGTCTGTGCATTATCCGATCCGGGGGGCGGTGACGTTCAAAGGACCGGTTGGCGTCAACGTGGCGTCGGACGCATTGGCGAACCTGTCATCGTCTGGCGTCACCGGTGGGGCCTTGGTGATCTTGGGCGAGGACTACGGCGAAGGATCGTCGATCATGCAGGAACGCAGCCACGCCTTTGCGATGAAATCACAGTTCTGGATGCTGGACCCGCGCCCGAATTTGCCCAGTATTGTCAAAGCGGTGGGTGACGGCTTTGCGCTATCAGAGGCATCGAACAGCCCCGTGATGCTGATGATGCGCATAAGATCCTGTCATGTAACCGGATCGTTTGCCACCAAGGATAATCAGCGCCCCACGCTGTCGGTGACGGATGCTTTGTCCAATCCAAGGTCAGATTTCGCCCGCGTTGTGCTGCCGCCGATGTCCTATGTCCACGAACAGGACAAGGTGAAAAACCGCTGGCCGGCCGCTGAAAAATACATCCTTGAGCATGCCCTGAACGAACAGTTTGGTCCGCAGAGCGCCCCCGTCGGCATCGTTATGCAGGGTGGCATGTATAACGGCGTGATCCGCGCGCTGCAAAGGCTGGGCCTGGCCAATATCTACGGTGATACCGACGTGCCGCTTTATGTGCTGAACGTCACCTATCCATTGATCTTGTCAGAGTTTCTTGCGTTTTGCGAAGGCAAAGACGCGGTGCTGGTGGTCGAGGAAGGCCAGCCCGAATTCATTGAACAACAACTCGGATCGTACCTTTACCGCGCGGGTTCCCAAGTCAAACTTTACGGCAAGGGCGTGTTGCCGATGGCGGGCGAATACACCGGCCAAGTGATGCTGGACGGGGTCACGGCGTTTCTGAAAGCCGCCGCGCCGCAGATGTTGCCGGGGCAGGTCCGCGCGCCAAATCAAGACCGCCCTGCCATCCCTGACCTGAGCAAAACCGTGCCGATTCGCCCGCCGGGGTTTTGCACAGGCTGCCCGGAACGCCCCATTTTCGCAGCGATGAAACTGGTGGAAAAGGAACTCGGCAAACACCAGATATCCGCCGACATCGGCTGCCATTTGTTCGCCGCCCTGCCACCGTTTGAAATCGGCGGTGCCACCATGGGCTTTGGCCTTGGCCCCGCTGCCAATGGTGCGTTTGATGGCGGTGGCGAACGCCGCCCGGTGTCGATCATCGGCGATGGCGGCTTTTGGCACAACGGGCTGTCGTCATCCTTCACCAACATGGTGTTCAACAAATCCGACGGCGTGGCGATTGTGGTCGATAACTTCTATTCCGCCGCCACCGGAGGACAGGACGTGATGTCCAGCCGTGCCGATAACGCCACCAAAGCCACGAAAAACCCGATTGCCAAGGCGCTGAACGGTATCGGCATCACCTGGGTACGCCAGGTTGACCGCACCTATGATGTCACCCACATGCGCAATGTGATCCGCGAGGCGCTGACCACCAAAGCACCGGGGCCAAAGGTCATTGTTGCGTCATCTGAATGCATGCTGAACAAACAGCGCCGCGAAAAACCCCTGCGCGCCAAGGCCATCAACGATGGCAGGCGGGTTGATATCCCGCGCTTTGGCGTCGATGAAGATATATGCACCGGTGATCATGCCTGCATCCGGCTGTCGGGTTGCCCGTCGTTGAGCCTTAAGAAACTTGACGATCCCCTGCGCGATGATCCGGTGGCAAGCATCGACCAATCCTGCGTGGGCTGCGGCAACTGCGGCGAAGTGGCAGATGCCGCCGTGCTATGCCCCAGCTTTTACCGCGCCGATGTGGTGCATAACCCGGGGCTGTGGGAGCGGCGGCTTGCAGGCTTTCGGGCAAAGATCATCACCCGACTGCAAGCTCGCCGCACCGCCCGAAGGCTGACGTTCGGGCGCGCGCCATGACCCTGCACCCATCGCTGATCCCGCAAACCACCGACGCCCGCATGCAAACCATAATCAAGCTGGTGGTAATGGCGGTGGGCGGGCAGGGCGGCGGTGTGGTGGCCGGATGGATCGAAGATCTGGCCCGTGCAGGCGGCTATGCCTGTCAGGCAACCTCTGTGGCAGGCGTGGCGCAGCGCACCGGGGCCACGGTTTATTATATCGAAATGTGCCCGCTTGGCGATCGTGATCCGATCTTCTCGCTGATGCCGGCGGCGGGCGATGTCGATATTCTGATCGCGTCCGAAATGATGGAGGTGGGCCGGTCCATCTTGCGCGGATTTGTGACGCCGGATCGCACCACACTGATCGGGTCCACCCACCGCGCGCTGGCAGTGTCGGAAAAGATGGTTCCGGGTGACGGTATCGCCAATGCGGCCGAAGTGGTGGCAGCGGCGGAAATAGCGGCGCAAAAGCTGGTGCTGGCAGATTTTGAAGCGCTGGCAATCGGGGCCGGATCGGTGATTTCGGCCAGCTTGTTTGGTGGCCTTGCAGCATCCGGCGCGTTGCCCTTTCCGCGTGACGCGTACGAGGCCGCAATTCGCGCCTCTGGCAAGGGCGTAGATGCCAGTCTTCGTGCGTTCAATGCAGGCTTTGACGCGGTGACAACGCCCGCGCCAGCCCTGCATAAAACGGCTGCACCCTTGCGGGATGCAACGCCGTCCGGGCCAAGTGCATTGGTCGGTGACTGGGACAGGCTATCTGCACGGGTGGCAAGCCTTCCTGCGCCTGTCGTGGATATGGCCATGGCGGGTCTGCGCAAAGTGGTTGATTTTCAGTCGGTTGCTTATGGCGAAGATTATCTTGATCGCCTGCGATCTGTGATCATCTGCGATGATGCGGCACGTGGCTATGCGTTGTCAGTCGCCGCAGCGAAATACCTGTCCAACGCTATGGCCTATGATGACGTGATCCGCGTAGCCGACCTGAAAACGCGGGCCGGGCGGTTTGACCGCATCCGCGGCGAGATGGGCGCTAAAGACGCCAATATCATGCAGGTGACCGAATTCATGCACCCGCGCGCGGACGAAATCGCAGGCATGCTGCCCGCCAAACTTGGCGCGCGCATCGAGGCAAGCCCGAAATGGATGGCGCGGCTTGATCGCTGGTTCAACAAGGGCCGCCGCTTGCGAACTGACGGGCTTTTTGCGTTTATGATGTTGCATATCCTTGGGTCATTGCGCGGCTACCGTCTGCGCACTCTGCGCCATTTTTATGAGATGGCGCATCTGGATCGATGGCTTGCACTTGCGCTGCAAACTCACACGCAAAACTACAACCTCGCGGTCGAAATCATCTGCTGCCGCCGCCTGATCAAAGGCTATTCCGACACCCATGCGCGCGGCCTGTCAAAATTTGACAAGGTTCTTGCGGGAATTGATCTGGTCAAACACCGCGCTGATGCCGCCGATTGGGCACGCCGCCTGCGCGAGGCCGCGTTGCTGGACGAAGAAGGCAAAGCGTTGGACGGCGCGCTGGCAACACTCCGCAGTTTTGCCTGATCTTCGCGATTTCCTTTTCGAACAAATACTCCCGCCGGAGGCACCCGCGACTGCCACAGATGCCTCCGGCGGGGATATTTTTCAAACAGAAAAAGCGCAAACGTCTTCAGGGCTGACGCAGGCTTTGCAGGTCGGTGATCAGCCTGTCGGTGCCATCCTTTGTGGTCACAAACCCCGGCGAAAGGCGCAGAATGGCCCCCCGCACGTCGGCGTGCAGATCTGCCGCGCGCAGGCTTTGCAAGGCGTGTTGGGCCGCATCTGCGCTGGGCAGGCGCAGCATGACCGATCCGCCGCGCATCGCCTCGGGCCGCGGGGTGACAAGGGCAAGGCCAATGTCATCGGCGGCGGCGATGATGTGGGCAGTCAGCGTTCGGTTGTGGGCCAGCAGGGCGGGCGCGTCTTGCCCCGCGTGCCAGTCCAGTGCCGGCAATGAGGCGATGGCCGCCATCGTGCCGGGGGTGCCATTGTCAAACCGGCGGATATCGGGGGCATAACCGAACTTATCCAGATCCCACGAAAACGGATTGTCCTGGCTGAACCATCCCCTGACCTCGGGCTGGCACTGGCTGATCAGGGCTGCTGCGACATGCAACATACCCGCCCCCGGCGTGCCGCACATCCATTTGAGGCTGGTTGACAGGGTGAAATCCACGGCAGGTTTGGTCACATCAAACGGCAGCAACCCCGCCGCCTGGGTGATATCAACCCCGATCAGGCTGCCCATCTGGCGGCCATGTGCGACCATAGCGTCCAGATCGATGCGGTGTGACGAGGTGGAACTGACCCATGTCAGCAACGCCAGACCCACATCCGGCCCCCATGCGGCAATGAAATCTTCATCCTCCACCCAAGGCGCCCCTTGGCGCAGGGGCACGGTTTCAATGGTAAAGCCCATGCGGGCTGCAATCCCGGTCAGCAAGAAATGGTTCGACGGAAAGCAATCAGCCGCCACCAACACCCGCTTGCCGCGCAGGGTCGCGTCGGGCAGAGACGTCATCAGCATATGCAAGCCGGCCGTGACGTTTTCGCAGGTGGTGACTGACGCTACTGGTGCCTTGATAATCGCGCGCCAGCGGCTGATGAATTCCGCGCGCTTGCCCAAAGCATAGGCCCATTGCGCATCATCATTGGCCCCCCAAACGCTGGCAAAATCCGCCATGGCATCCGCCAGTGCCGCCGTTTTGCCGGGGTATTGGCCAATAGAGTGATACAGAAAATAGCCCGATCCGTCGTTCAGCATACAACCCTCATACCGAATGCAGCGCCAAGGCGACGCCTTGGCCGACGCCAACGCACAGCGTGGCAAGCCCGTTTTTGCTGCCCGTCTCAGACAACCGCCGCGCTGCTGCAGCCGCTATTCGCGCGCCCGACATGCCAAGCGGATGGCCCATCGAAATGCCGCCACCGCAGGCGTTCACATGGTCTGCGTCATCCGCCAGCCCCCAGGCGCGGGTGCAGGCCAGCACCTGGGCCGCGAACGCCTCGTTCAACTCGATCACGTCAAAGTCGCCGGGGCTAAGCCCGGTAATCGCGCAAAGCTTGGCAAGTGCTGCAATCGGGCCCAAACCCATGACGCGCGGGGCGACGCCTGCACTGGCAGCTTGGCCCACGCGCGCGATGGGCACCAGCCCATAGCGGTTGACAGCAGCACCCGATGCCAAAATCATCGCACAGGCCCCGTCATTGATCCCTGCCGCATTGCCAGCGGTCACGCTGCCGCCGACACGGAAAGGCGCTGGCAGGGCGGATAATTTTTCAAGACTTGTCGCCCGCGGATGTTCGTCCGCGCGGATCACAACCGGATCGCCTTTGCGGGCGGGCAGCGTAACCGGCAGGATGTCGGCACTATGCCACGCGGCATCATAGCGGGCTTGGCTGCGCAGGGCGTAGGCATCCTGATCCGGCCGGGTGATGCCATGATCCGAGGCCACGTTTTCTGCCGTCTGCGGCATCGATTCTACGCCGTAAGCCGCCGCAATCCGGTCATTGATAAACCGCCAGCCAATCGTTGTGTCAAACATCGGCGCTTGCCGCACAAAAGCAGCCTCAGCCTTCGCCATCACAAACGGTGCCCGCGTCATGCTTTCGACGCCGCCTGCAATGATCACCTCGGCCCCGTCGCGAATGGCCCGCGCGCCCGCAATCACCGCATCAAGGCCCGACGCACACAACCGGTTCACCGTAAAAGCAGGCACAGATTCCGGCAGGCGCGATAGCAGCACCGCCATGCGGGCGACATTACGGTTGTCCTCACCCGCCTGATTTGCGCAGCCAAAGATCACCTCATCCACCGCCAAACCGGGATGCAAATCGAGCAGGCCGTCAATGACCAGTGCCGCCATGTCATCAGGACGCAAACCCGCCAGCGCCCCGCCATAGCGGCCTATCGGGGTGCGGCGCGTTGCGCACAAAAACACCTCTGTCATGCGCGCCCCGTCAGTGCCGCACAGGGCAAATAACGGCCCTGCAAATGTGCAGGCGCGCGCGCCTCAAGGTCCGCCAGCACCGCGATTATCTTGCCCTTGCCGTGCGCGCGAAGGGCCGCAAACGGCCCGCGCGGAAAATTCATGCCAAGGCACATTGCAGTATCAATGTCGTCCTGCGCCATGTTGTCTTCGGCCAGCAAGAACCCCGCCTCATTGATCACAACCGCCTCGATCCGCAGGGCAATTTCGGCGGCATTGGCCGGTGTTGGCCCAATCTCTGACGGATACACAAACCCGCGCCCGGTTTTGCGCCCCAGATCGCCGCGTGCCACATGGGCGCGCAGGCTGTCAAACACGTGGTATCGCGGATGCAACTGCATGGCCGCAGACAGCGCTTCGGTTGCTGCCAGATTGATATCGGCCCCGATCAGATCTATCAGCGATAGCGGCCCGAGTTTATAGCCCGCAGCCAGCATCGCCGCGTCTATATCGTTGGCCGCAATACCCTCTTCCAGCATCGCCAGCGCCTCGCCATAAAGCGGGCGCGCGCACCGGTTGACGATAAAACCGGGGCGGTCCGGGGCGGCGATCACCACTTTGCCCGCATCTTCGAGCACAGTTCGGGCTTGCCGCAAAGCAAGGTCAGATGTGCCCGAATGGCCTGCCAATTCCACCAGCTTCATCGCGGGTGCCGGGTTGAAAAAATGCATCCCCAGAACGCGGTCTGGTCGAAACAGCCCTTTTGCCAGGTCGGCCACAGACAAAGACGAGGTGTTGGTGGCCAATACCGTGCTGGGGGCCAAAACATTTTCCAGCGCCGCAAACAATTGGCTTTTGGCAATGAAATCTTCGGCAATCGCCTCGATCACCAGACTGGCGCGCAGCAAATCGGACAGATCGTTGACCAGACGCAGCCGCCGCAACGCGGTATTGCGCGCCTCGGGGGTAAGTTTTCCTGCCGCAATGCGTGCGTCGAGGCTGGCCGAAAGTCGCAAAGGTGCAGTGGTCACCAAAGGCGCATAACCATCGGTCGCCACCACCCGAAACCCAGCCATCAGGAATACTTGCACAATGCCCAATCCCATAGTGCCAAGCCCCACAACGCCGATCATCGGCTTGGGTTTGGGAAGCGGCATTTGTGCGACGTTTTCCATCGCGTGCATCATGCGCCAATTCGCCAAAACTTCAACAATAATTTCAAGCTTGAAATTGTTTTCGATGAATGCAACGCTAGGTGGACACGCGGAACAACAAAAGGAACGGGCATGAAGGTTCTTTGCCTCGGTGGCGGCCCGGCGGGCCTCTATTTCGCGATCTCGATGAAACTGCGCGACCCCACCCATGATGTGACGGTGCTAGAGCGTAACAAGGCCAATGATACCTTTGGCTGGGGCGTTGTTTTACCCGACGATGCACTGTCGAACATGGCGAAGAACGATCCCATCAGCACGCAGACCATCCGTGATCATTTCGCCTATTGGGATGATATCGCGGTGGTGCAGGGCGGTCATCGCACGGTGTCTGGCGGACACGGCTTTGCAGGCATTGGCCGCAAGCAACTGCTGATCATCTTGCAAGCCCGCGCAAACGAGCTGGGCGTAAATTTGCTGTTCGAGACAGAGTTCAAATCAGCCGAGGACTATCGCCGCAATTACGATGTTGTGGTCGCCACCGATGGCCTGAATTCCGCCGTGCGGCGTGAATATGAAGACAGTTTCAAACCCGATATTGATACACGCCTTTGTAAATTTGTCTGGCTTGGCACGCATGCCAAATTCGAAGATGCGTTTACCTTTATCTTTGAAAAAACAAAACACGGCTGGGTCTGGGCGCATGCCTACCAGTTTGATGACAACACCGCGACATTCATCGTTGAATGTGCGCAGGCCACTTGGGATGCCTGGGGCTTCGATGCGATGTCCAAAGACGACACGGTTGAAACCTGCCGCGCCATCTTTGCCGATCACCTTGGCGCTAACACATTGATATCAAATGCGGCGCATCTGCGCGGCTCTGCCGTCTGGATGAATTTTCCGCGCGTGATCTGCGAGCGTTGGTATCATGAAAACGTGGTCCTGATGGGCGATGCGGCGGCAACCAGCCATTTTTCCATCGGCTCTGGCACAAGGCTGGCACTGGATAGCGCCATCGCTTTGGCAGGCTATCTGCACTCTGAACCCACCATCGAGGCGGCTTTCGCGCGCTATCAAGACGAGCGCCGGATCGAGGTGCTGCGCCTGCAATCTGCCGCGCGCAATTCGCTGGAATGGTTTGAAGAGGTGGAACGCTATCTTGACATGCCGCCCGCGCAATTCGCCTATTCCCTGCTGACCCGCAGCCAGCGTATCAGCCATGAAAACCTGCGCCTGCGCGATCCGGCATGGCTGCGCGGCGCTGAAGACTGGTTTGCAGCCCAAGCTGGCGGCGATGCGGGCCGCGCGCCGATGTTTGCACCGTTGCAGCTGCGCGGTATGCGCCTGATCAACCGCGTTGTCGTCTCGCCCATGGCGCAATACCGCGCGGTGGATGGCAACCCACTGGATTGGCATTTCATCCACTACGCCGAACGCGCGAAAGGCGGCGCGGGCTTGGTTTACACCGAAATGACCTGCGTGTCCGCCAATGGCCGCATCACGCCGGGCTGCACGGGGCTTTACACGCCAAAACACGAGGCCGGGTGGAAGCGGATCAACGATTTCATTCATGCTGAAACGCAGGCCAAAACCTGCTGCCAAATCGGCCATTCGGGGCGAAAAGGCTCCACCCAGGTTGGCTGGGCCGATGCCTGCGCACCTTTGGTATCTGGCAACTGGCCGCTGTTGTCGGCCAGTGCCATCCCGTGGTCTGCAGGAAATGCCACGCCAAAGGCGATGGACCGCGCCGACATGGACAAGGTTTTGCGCCAGTTCATCAAGTCGGTAGAAATGGCCGAAGGATCAGACTTTGACATGATCGAACTTCACGCGGCTCACGGTTACCTCATTTCCTCATTCATTTCGCCAATATCGAACATTCGGACAGATGACTATGGTGGCAGTCTGGAAAATCGGATGCGCTATCCGCTTGAAGTGTTCCGTGAAATGCGCAGCGCTTGGCCGGGGCATAAACCAATGTCCGTGCGCATTTCGGCCAATGATTGGGTTGGCGAGGATGGCATCACACCGGACGAGGCGGTTTATATCGCGATGATGTTTGCAGCCGAAGGCGCCGATATCATCGACGTGTCGGCAGGCCAAACATCAACCGACGCGAAGCCCGTTTATGGCCGCATGTTCCAGACCCCGTTTTCCGACCGCATCCGCAACGAGGCGGGGCTTGCCACCATGGCTGTTGGCAACATCTCTGACGCTGATCAGGTCAATTCGATCCTGCTGGCAGGGCGTGCCGATTTGGTATGCTTAGCCCGCCCACACTTGGCCGATCCTTACTGGACGCTGCATGCCGCCACGGCGCTTGGCGATACGGCAACCACTTGGCCGCTTCCGTATCTTGCGGGTGCAGAACAGGCGCGTCGTTTGGCGCAAAGGGCAGCCGAGGTGATAAGGGTATGACCCTGTCTGGCAAACGCGTGCTGATCACCGGCGGCGGCTCTGGCCTTGGCGCAGACCTCGCGCGCGGATTTGCTGCTGCGGGGGCCGAGGTGGTGATATCAGGTCGCCGTGCCGAGGCTTTGGCGCGTGTCGCCACAGGTGGCATCCGCGCAGTGCAGGCCGACGTGACGGATGAAGCTTCGGTGAAAGCAATGTTCGCTTCCGCTGGCCCCTGCGATATCGTCATAGCCAACGCGGGCGCCGCGGATTCAGCACTGATGAGCCGCACGTCTTTGGCGCAATGGAATGCGATGATCGCCGTCAACCTGACCGGCGTTTTCCTGACTCTGCGCGACGGTTTGAACCAAATGCCGGGCTGGGGGCGGCTGATTGCCATTTCGTCAACCGCTGGCCTGAAAGGTTACGCGAAGATCACCCCCTATACCGCTGCAAAACATGGTGTAATCGGGCTGACGCGTAGCCTCGCTTTGGAAATCGCCCGCCGCGATATCACCGTGAACGCCCTGTGCCCCGGCTATCTGGATACCGAAATGACCGATCATTCCGTATCGGTCATTATGGAAAAAACCAACCGGACTGAGGCCGAGGCCCGCGCTGTTCTGGCAGGTATCAGCCCACAAAACCGCCTGATCCAGCCCGCCGAGGTGACCGCCGCCGCCCTGTGGCTGTGCGGGCCCGGGTCGGATGCCATGAATGGCCAAGCCATCGCCATAAACGGGGGCGAGGCATGAATGATATGAAAAGCGCGGGTCCCAAGACGCCAGATCCCTTGTCCAAACGCCGCCTGAAAATGTGGATCAGGCTGCTGGGTGTGACCCGCGTCGCCGAATCCCATTTGCGCGAATTTCTACGGGTCAAACATGGCACCACCTTGCCCCGCTTTGATGTTATGGCGGCCCTTTACCGCAGGCAAAGTGGTGTCACCATGTCGGAACTGTCACGCATGCTTCTGGTATCCAACGGCAATGCCACCACGGTTGTGGACCGGCTTGAAAACGATGGCCTTGTGCGGCGAACCCAGTCTGACGCAGATCGACGCACGGTGTTTGTGGCGCTGACGCCGGAAGGTCTGACCCAGTTCGAAGGCTTGGCTGCGGAACATGAACGCGAAGTAAACCGGGTGTTTGCCGGCCTGTCTGAGGCTGAGCTTGATACCCTGACAGAGATTTTCAAACGCATCGGCGGTGCCAAATGACCATGCTTGCAACTTTGAATCCGCAGCATTTTCTATGGTCTGTGAAGGACCGTGTCGCCACCATCAAATTGAACCGCCCCGACCGTAAAAACCCCCTGAGTTTCGACAGTTACGCCGAATTGCGTGATACCTTTCGCGCGCTGCCCTATGCGACGGATGTTGATGTTGTGGTGCTGGCGTCAAATGGGGGCAACTTTTGCTCTGGCGGTGACGTGCATGAAATTATCGGGCCGCTGATCGGCATGGATATCAAAGGCCTTCTGGCCTTTACCCGGATGACCGGCGATCTGGTGAAGGCAATCATCGGCTGTGGCAAGCCGGTGATTGCTGCCGTTGATGGTATCTGCGTCGGCGCGGGCGCTATTCTTGCGATGGCCGCCGATCTGCGACTGGCGACACCTGATGCGAAATGCGCCTTTCTGTTCACCCGCGTCGGCCTTGCAGGCTGCGATATGGGGGCCTGCGCCATGCTGCCGCGCATCATCGGGCAGGGCCGGGCGGCGGAACTTTTGTATACCGGGCGCACGATGACGGCCGTGGAGGGCGAACGCTGGGGCTTTTGGAACGCCTTGCACAGCCCCGACACGCTGGAGGCTGAGGCGATGGCGCTGGCCCAGCGGCTGGCCGCAGGCCCGACCTTTGCCCATTCGATGACCAAGGTGCAACTGGCGCAGGAATGGACGATGAGTCTTGAACAAGCGATCGAGGCCGAGGCGCAAGCGCAAGCCATTTGCATGCAAACCCGTGATTTTGAACGGGCGTATAAAGCTTTTGTCGCCAAGGAAAAGCCGGTTTTTCAGGGTGATTGACCAAACAAGCCGGGGCGCTGCCCCGGACCCCGGGATATTTGGGAACAGAAAAAAGCAATGAGCGATCTGACCTTTCTCGACTGGCCGTTTTTTGAACCGCACCACCGCGATCTGGCGGCGGCGCTGGAGGCGTGGTGCGCCGCAAACCTGCCCGTCGATCATGCCGATGTGGACGCCGCTTGCCGCAATCTGGTAGCGTTGCTGGGCGTGGGCGGCTGGTTGCGCCATTCTGGCGCCGGCGAGGGCGAGACGCTTGATCTGCGCAGCCTGTGTCTGATCCGCGAAACGCTGGCGCGGCATGATGGTTTGGCAGATTTTGCTTTTGCCATGCAGGGCTTGGGCATGGGGGCGGTATCGTTGTTTGGCACAGCGTTGCAGCGCACATGGTTGGACCGCACGCGGGCGGGCAATGCCATTGCGGGCTTTGCGCTTACCGAACCGGGGTCGGGGTCTGATGTTGCCGCGACCGCCACCACAGCCGAAGCCGTGCAAGGTGGCTGGGTGTTGAACGGCGAGAAAACCTATATCTCCAACGGCGGTATTGCCGATGTTTACGTTATATTCGCCCGCACAGGTGAAGCCCCCGGCGCACGCGGCATATCGGCGTTTTTGTTGCCAGCGGATGCGCCGGGTTTAAGCGTGGTGGAACGGATCGAAGTGATGGCCCCGCATCCCTTGGCGCATCTGCGACTGGATGATGTGCATCTGCCCGAAGGCGCGCTGATCGGCACGTCAGGTGGCGGTTTCAAAGTGGCGATGTCGGTCCTTGATATGTTCCGCACCACGGTAGGGGCGGCGGCACTTGGCTTTGCACGGCGGGCGCTGGACGAGGCGGTCGCACGGGTGAAATCACGTATGGTCGGCGGTGCGCCCTTGGCAGATTTGCAACTGGTGCAGGGCCATATTGCAGACATGGCGTTGGAAATAGACAGCGCCGCCCTGCTGATTTACCGCGCCGCCTGGGCCAAGGATCAGGGGGCTTCGCGCATCACCCGCGAGGCCGCAATGGCGAAATTACATGCCACCGAGGCCGCACAGCGCATCATCGACATGGCGGTGCAATTGCATGGCGGTGACGGCGTGCGCGCAGGCTTTGCGGTGGAACATCTTTACCGCGAAATCAGGGCGTTACGGATCTATGAAGGGTCCAGTGACGTGCAGCGCATCATCATCGCGCGGGCGGTATTGGCATGATCTACACCCGCATCATGGCAGTGGAATTCAATCACTGCGACCCGGCGGGTATTGTGTTTTACCCGCGGTATTTCGAGATGACAAACTCGCTGGTGGAAAATTTCTTTGCTGATGTGATCGGCCATTCCTATGCTGCCATGATGGCCGCAGGGCAGGGCGTGCCCACCGCGCGGCTTGAGGTAAATTTCAAGGCGCCCTCGCGGCTTGGTGACAAGTTGGAGTGGGTGCTGCGGGTCGATCGTGTGGGCGGATCGTCGGTAAATTTTGTAGCGAACGCTATGGTTGGCGATCAGCTTCGCGTGACCGCAAACCTGACGCTCGTTTGGGTCGAGGCGGGCAAACCCACCCATTGGCCCGACGCGATGCGCACCAAATTTGCAGGTTTTCAAGGGAGTCCAGAATGACCAGCCCGCACCAGTTTCTGCATCCCTCGCATTGGAAAGCGACCCCCGGCTATTCCAATGGCATGGCGGCCACGGGGCGCATTGTGGTGACGGGCGGTATGGTTGGCTGGAACGCCGATCAGCAATTCGAGTCCGACGATTTTGCCGCCCAAGCGGGCCAAGCCCTGCGCAATATCGTGGCGGTTCTGGCCGAGGCTGGGGCAGGGCCCGCCCATATCGTGCGCCTAACCTGGTATGTGACCGACAAGCATGCATATCTGAAAAGCCTTGCCGATTTGGGTACGCTCTACAAAGCCACCATTGGGCGGCACTACCCGGCGATGGCCTTGGTTCAGGTGGTAGCCTTGGTCGAAGACCGAGCCTTGGTCGAAATCGAAGCAACCGCCATTATACCGGAGGGGGCGTGATGCTTGGCCCATCCGGACATTCCGACACGTTCACGCGCGACAATCTGCCGCCCGCCGAGGCGTGGCCAGAGCTGCCGCAAGGCCAGCACATCTACCCCGAATGGCTGAACGCCGCGACAGAACTGACCGACCGCATGGTGGAGCGCGGTTTTGGCGACCACACCGCGCTTATCGGCAATGGCCGCCTGCGCACCTATAAAGAACTGACCGACTGGACCAATCGCATCGCGCATGCGCTGGTTGAAGATTACGGTGTAAAGCCCGGTAATCGCGTGCTTATCCGGTCTGCCAATAACCCCGCAATGGTGGCCGCGTGGCTGGGGGCCACCAAGGCGGGGGCGGTGGTTGTTAACACCATGCCGATGTTGCGGGCGGGGGAACTGACCCAAATTGTCGACAAGGCCGAGGTAACCCATGCCCTGTGCGACACGCGGTTGATGGACGAGTTGGTGACTTGCGGCAAAACCAGCCGCACCCTGAAAACCATCATCGGCTTTGACGGCACCGCCAATCATGATGCCGAGCTTGACCGCATCGCGCTGTCGAAATCCGTCCGCTTCACCCCGCCGCCGACGGGCCGCGATGATGTGGCATTGCTGGGCTTCACCTCCGGCACCACGGGGCAACCCAAAGCCACCATGCATTTTCACCGCGACCTGCTGATCATCGCTGACGGCTATGCCGCCGAAGTCCTCAACGTCACCCCCGACGACATTTTCGTAGGCTCGCCGCCTTTAGCTTTCACCTTCGGCTTGGGCGGTCTTGCGATCTTCCCTCTGCGGTTTGGGGCCGCAGCCGCCTTGCTGGAACACGCCACGCCGCCGAATATGATCGAGATTATCCAGACCTATAAGGCCACCGTTTGCTTCACTGCGCCAACGGCTTACCGCGTGATGTTGAAAGCCATGGCAGATGGCGCAGACCTGTCATCCCTGCGCGCCGCAGTCTCAGCTGGCGAAACCCTGCCCGCGCCCGTGTATGACGAGTGGATCGCCCGCACTGGCAAACCGATGCTGGACGGTATCGGTGCGACGGAAATGCTGCATATCTTCCTGACCAATCGCTTTGACGACCACCGCCCCGGATGCACAGGCAGGCCCGTCACCGGATACCTTGCCAAGATCGTGGGTGACCAAGGCCAAGACCTGCCCCATGGCGAGGTTGGCCGCTTGGCCGTCAAAGGGCCCACGGGGTGCCGTTACCTCGCGGATGACCGGCAATCGAAATATGTCCAGAACGGCTGGAACTTGACCGGCGATAGTTTCTGGCAAGACGCGGATGGCTATTTCCACTTCGCCGCCCGCAGCGACGATATGATCATTTCCGCTGGCTACAACATCGCGGGGCCAGAGGTGGAGGCGGCTTTGCTATCGCACCCCGCCGTGCTGGAATGCGCGGTGATCGGCATCGCCGACCCCGATCGCGGCCAGATCGTGCAGGCGCATGTGGTGCTTTCCGCGGGCAATCAGCCCGATGCGGCCACCACAAAGGCCCTGCAAGACCATGTCAAAGCCGCCATCGCCCCCTATAAATACCCGCGCTCTGTGGTCTTTACCGATGCCCTGCCGAAAACCCAAACTGGCAAAATCCAACGATTCCGGCTGCGCGAAACGCCGTGAGGGTGGTCGAGGCCATGAAAGCGGCGCAGCCCCGGACTTGATCCGGGGCCTCTTTCCCTGCCGCCAGAAGGCCCCGGATCAAGTCCGGGGCTGCCCAATCAAGGGTAACCGTCCGGTCTAGCTGCCCTGCCGCACAGAGAGTGGGTCGGATAGTGTCCGCTTTGGATAGCGGACACTATGGGGTTTTAGGTGGTGCGGAGGACGAAACGGCTTTGGACTGACGAGGAGAAGCGGTCGATCTGTGTTCAGACGACGGCTCCCGATGTGTCTGTTGCGCAGGTGGCGCGGCGGTATGGTAAGCGTCCGGTCTGACCGCAGTTATCGCGCGTTCCGGGCGTTCCATGGCAGCAGATCATCGATCCGGTTGATTTTGTGGTCCGCGATACGACCCAG
>JAYSPY010000089.1:0-5001 GCA_043721855.1 Pseudorhodobacter sp. | reverse complement strand
AGCCAGAGGCATCGGGTGATGGCGAAATTTGGTATGTATCGGGTAATTCGCTGAACGTGCGGTCTGGTCCATCGACCGACGATGCGGTGGTGGGCAAATTGGCGCGTGGCGAGGCGATGCTTTTGATCGCACGCGAAGGCGATGATTGGGCACGCATCAAGATTGAAGGCGATGGGCTTGAAGGTTACGTGGCCACGCGGTTTTTGACGCCGAATGTGCCGGTGGTGAACTAAGGCCAGCGCCCACTTCATGTCTGCGTGACACAGCAACTTGATCAACACTGCCTGAGAATGATTCCACGCTTGTTTGCCATGGTCCGGGCGGGGACATGTGATTTTTTCCCGTCCCCAAGGAGAAAGCACTATGACGACGATGCCGCCCAACAAAGAACGCTTGAAATCGGTGTTCCTTGTGGTGACCGCCATGGGATTAACGCCGATTGCGCTAATCTACGGGATTGCCCCGGAAAAGACCTTGCCGTGGTTATTTGGCCGTGGTTATTTGGCATTGATGTGTCTGGGGTTGATACGCGGCATATTTTCAAGGCATTCATGGGTCTGTATCTTGCATTGGCGGGTTTTTGGATTGCCGGTGCAGTTCGGCCAAAGCTTCGGCGCCCTGCGCTATGGAGCTTGTTCATCTTTATGGTCGGACTGGCGGCTGGCCGTGGTCTTAGCATATTGACTGATGGGCAGCCGAGTGGATTGTTGATCTTTTATCTTCTGCTTGAGATCAGCTTTGGCGCGGTGGGCTGGTGGCTGCTGCAAGATGAAACAGTCAGATCATAAGGCGGACTGTGCAAAAGCTGGCGGTTGGCCCGTGCTTTGGTCTGCGGAATTTTGGGTTGCGACGGCTTTGCTTTCGCCTAGGTAGGCATTCGGGCATATCGATAAGGTTTCAGCATGACAGCGCGCAGTATTTTGATCACGGGTTGTTCATCGGGAATTGGCTTTGATGCAGCGCTGGGGTTGGCTGCGCGGGGATGGCGGGTGTTTGCAACCTGCCGGCAACAGCAGGATTGCCTGCGGTTGCAGGACATGGGGCTGGAAAGCTTTGTTCTGGATTACGCAGATAGCGCCAGCATTGCCGCCGCAGTGGCCGAAGTTAAACTGCGCACCGGGGGGCGTTTGGATGCGCTTTACAACAATGGCGCGTTCGGATGCCCGGGGGCGGTGGAAGACCTTCCCACGGACGCACTGCGCGCGATTTTTGAGGTCAATTTGTTTGGGTATCATGCGCTGACGCTGCAAGTGATCCCGATGATGCGGGCGCAAGGTGCTGGGCGGATCATCAACTGCTCTTCGGTTCTGGGTTTGGTTCCTATGAAATTTCGCGGCGCTTATGTGGCCACGAAATACGCATTGGAAGGGCTGACCGATGTGCTGCGCCTTGAGATGGCGGGCACGGGCATTCGCGTGATCCTGATAGAGCCGGGGCCGATTACATCCGATATCCGCAAGAACTCTATCCCGCATTTCGAGCGGTGGATTGATTGGAAAGCATCCCCCCGCGTGGCGGAATATGCGGCTTTGCGTGAACGGCTGTATGAGGCGAGAGGGCCTGACAGATTTGAATTGCCCGCGTCTGCGGTGACGGAAAAGTTGATTCATGCGGTGGAAAGCCCACGGCCGAAAGCGCGCTATTTTGTGACCAAGGCCACATATATCATGAACATAGCGCGGCGGGTTTTGCCAACAGCGGCGTTGGATTGGTTGATCCGGCGGGGGTGAGTGGCGAAATTTTTTACTTTAAAAAATTTGGCCTGTTGCATCCTGCGGGTTCGCCTTTGAACACATGTCAGCTAGATAGGGGACAAGCATAGGGGGCAAAGCCATGTGGAAAGATCCGTTATTCATTGTTGTAGCATTGGCCGTACTGCTGGTGCTGGTCATTCTGGCCATCGGTATTGGCAGTTTTGGCAAGGGCGGCGAATATAACCGCCGCAACGCCAACAAGCTGATGCGCTACCGGATTTATGCGCAGGGGTTTGCTGTTGTGTTGATACTGGCGTTTGCGTGGCTTCGGTCGCGCGGGGGGAATTGATGGTCGTTCTATCCAAGATTTACACGAAAACCGGCGATGCCGGGGAAACAGCGTTGGGCAATGGCGCGCGGGTGGCGAAGCATTCGTTGCGGGTGCAGGCCTACGGCACCGTGGATGAAACCAACGCAACCGTCGGCCTGGCCCGGCAACATTCGCGCGGCGATATGGATGCGGCTTTGCAGCGGATACAGAACGATCTGTTTGATCTGGGGGCTGATCTGTGCCGCCCCGATATGGCGCGCGATCATGAGGCGGGCTATGTGCCCCTGCGGATTGTGGAGTGTCAGGTGGTGCGGTTGGAGGCGGAGATTGACGCGATGAACGCGAAACTGACGCCTTTGCGCAGTTTCATTCTGCCGGGGGGGACGGCGCTTTCAGCCCAGTTGCACCTGTGCCGGACGGTAAGCCGGCGGGCGGAACGTCTGACTGTTGAACTGGCGACGATGGAAGAGATCAACCACGAGGCGGTGAAATACCTGAACCGGCTGTCGGATTGGTTTTTCGTGGCCGGGCGGATCGCAAATAATGACGGTAAGGATGACGTGCTGTGGGTGCCGGGGCTGACACGGGGCTAATGCGGGCCTGACGCGCGCGCAACAAAACGCGACGTCGTGACACGCAGTTTGGTCGGTTTTGGTCTGTATTCCAGGCAGTGAACGGGCTAACACCGCAGCAACGCTTGTGGGCCTTCTGGGCCAGCGCAGAGGGAGTGCTTTGCTATGAAGGTTTTGGTGCCGGTAAAGCGGGTGATTGACTACAACGTGAAGGTTCGCGTCAAGGCGGATGGCACGGGCGTCGATCTGGCCAATGTGAAAATGTCGATGAACCCGTTTGACGAGATTGCCGTTGAACAGGCGATCCGGCTGCGCGAGGCGGGTGTTGTGACCGAAGTGATCGTGGTGTCGATCGGCGTAAAGCAAAGCCAGGAAACGCTGCGCACCGCATTGGCGATGGGTGCAGACCGCGCGATCCTGATCGAGGCTGTGGCCGACGTGCATGTGGATGTGGAACCTTTGGCAGTGGCGAAACTGCTGGCGGCCGTGGTCCGCGAAGAAGCGCCGGGGCTGGTTTTGTGTGGCAAGCAAGCCATTGATAATGATATGAATGCGACAGGGCAGATGTTGTCGGCGCTACTGGGCTGGTCGCAGGCGACCTTTGCCAGTGAATTGGCGGTTGACGGCGACCATGCGCTTGTGACGCGCGAAGTGGACGGTGGGTTGCAGACCATCAAGGTCAAGATGCCAACGATTGTGACGGTCGATCTGCGCCTGAACGAGCCGCGCTATGCGTCATTGCCCAACATCATGAAGGCCAAGGCCAAGCCGATGGCAATGAAGACGCCCGCGGATTACGGGGTTGATGTGGCCCCGCGTCTGGCGATTGTGAAAACGGTCGAACCAGCGGGGCGCAAGGCGGGTGTCAAAGTGGCATCGGTGGCCGAATTGATTGCGAAACTTAAAGACGAAGCGGGGGTGATCTGATGGCTGTTCTTCTTCTTGCCGATGTGATCGAGGGCCAGCTTGCCACGGATCAGGTTGCAAAAACCCTGACGGCGGTGAAATCGCTTGGGCCAGTAACGGTTCTGGTCGCTGGCACCGGCGGTGATGCGGCGGCTGCCGAGGCGGCGACGCTGGCCGGTGTGGAACGCGTGATCTTTGCCGAAGACCACGCCTATTGCCATGCGATGTCTGAACCGACGGCGGCGCTGATCGTGTCGCTTGCCGGGAATTACAGCCATATCGTGGCACCGTCAGGCGCGTTTTCGAAATCGGTGCTGCCGCGTGTGGCGGCGATGCTGGATGTGATGGTGATTTCCGAAGTGTTGGCAGTGATTGACGCCGACACGTTTGATCGCCCGATCTATGCCGGGAACGCGATCCAGACGGTGAAATCATCCGACGCGAAGAAGGTTATGACAGTGCGCACCGCGACGTTTGATGCGGCGGGCAAAGGAAATTCCGCGCCAGTGGAAAAGCTGACGACCGCCGCAGATAGCAGCCTGTCTGCTTGGGTTGAAGATAAAGTTGCGTCTTCTGACCGGCCAGAGCTGACATCGGCGGGCATCGTGGTGTCTGGCGGGCGCGGCGTGGGATCGTTGGCCGATTTTGCGTTGATCGAAAAGCTGGCGGACAAGTTGAACGCGGCAGTTGGCGCATCGCGCGCGGCGGTGGACAGTGGCTATGCGCCCAATGACTGGCAAGTGGGGCAAACCGGCAAGGTGGTGGCACCGAACCTGTATATAGCAGTCGGTATTTCAGGCGCGATCCAGCATCTGGCGGGCATGAAGGATAGCAAGGTGATTGTCGCCATCAACAAGGATGAAGACGCGCCGATTTTTCAGGTGGCGGATTACGGCTTGGTGGCGGATTTGTTTGTGGCCGTGCCGGAGCTGATTGAAAAACTGTAACAGGCGGCGGTGCGCAGTAAACGCGCACCCTACCAAGGGGCGCACGTTTTATGCGCCTTTTTTGTTCATATCATTGCACCCAAAACGGGGCCCAATGCTTGCGCCACCTCTTGGTGCACGCCGGGGCCAAAAGCCTCGGCGGCGGCGGGGCGGTCGAATTCAGCGAATGCCATGCCGCGCAGGCCGTACGGCTTTGCCATCGGGGACGCCACGACCTGTAGGTAATCCGTCGCAAACGGCCGGATCGCAGCCAGCATTTCGGTATCAACCAGCAGCGGATCGTTCTGCATCAGCAGGTTGGTTTGGCTGCGCGGGGCGGGGGCATGGTTGGCAACCCACAGCAGCAGCGTGTTGCCGGATAGCCGCGCCAGCAGCAGTTTCATCCGCGAAATCCACGCCAGGCGCAATTCTTCGGCGACCACTTCAAACCGTTCTGGCGATTTGCGCGCCAATGCGCCCAGCAAATGCCGAGTGAAGTGAAATTCGGTGAAATCAATGTCGCGGTAGAGTGCCTTCAGCCCCGGTGAGGCATGAACAAACCGGTCATTGCG
>JAYSPY010000088.1:0-14172 GCA_043721855.1 Pseudorhodobacter sp. | reverse complement strand
TTCGATCAGCCGCTTCAGGCGGTTGTTGCGGTTGATGACGCGGCGGTACAGATCGTTCAGATCAGAGGTCGCAAAACGGCCCCCATCCAGCGGCACCAGTGGGCGCAGTTCTGGCGGAATGACCGGCAGCACGGTCAGGATCATCCATTCCGGGCGGTTGCCGGATTCAAGGAAAGATTCCACGATCTTCAAACGCTTGATGATTTTCTTTGGCTTCAATTCGCCCGTGGCTTCGCGAAGGTCTTCGCGCAGCTGGGTCGCGGTAGACTCCAGATCAATTGCAGCCAGCATTTCACGGATGGCTTCCGCGCCGATATTGGCGGTGAAGGCATCTGCGCCATACTGATCTTGCGCATCAAGAAATTCTTCTTCGGTCATCAACTGGCCGTAGACCAGATCGGTCAGGCCGGGTTCGATAACGACATAGTTTTCAAAGTACAGAATGCGTTCCAGATCGCGCAGCGTCATGTCCAGCATCAGACCGATGCGGCTTGGCAGCGATTTCAGAAACCAGATGTGCGCGACGGGGGCGGCCAGTTCGATATGGCCCATCCGCTCGCGGCGCACCTTTTGAAGGGTAACTTCCACGCCGCATTTTTCGCAGACAACGCCGCGATATTTCATGCGCTTGTATTTGCCACACAGGCATTCGTAATCCTTGATCGGGCCAAAGATACGGGCGCAGAACAAACCGTCACGTTCAGGCTTGAAGGTGCGGTAGTTGATGGTTTCCGGCTTTTTGATCTCGCCAAAAGACCAAGACAAGATCCGCTCTGGCGAGGCCAGAGAGATCTTGATTTCGTCAAAGGTCTTGACGGGGGCAACCGGGTTGAACGGGTTGGTCGAGAGTTCTTGGTTCATTGGGTTTCCTTCTCTGCCGCAGGACAGCGGAAAAAATATTCGCGGAGGAAGTAGATCGTGGGTCCTTGCATCAAATCCACCTCTTCTGAAGTCGGAAGCGCAGCTAGATCACATCTACTTTTTGCTATCTTGAGCACCTGACGCAGACCCGCATCAGGCTTATTGTTGTTCAATAGGGAAAGATCGACCCGGAAATCGAATTTTTCCACTTCTTCGTCAGAGAAACTCGGCATGACATAGAAGACTCTATTTTCCTTCTCATCAAAGCCGATCACTTTTCCCTTCCGTGCAGTTCCGCGAGCCATCGGGACCATGAATTCCGCGAAAGTGCTCGGACCAAGGCCAACGTCGTTCTCAAACATAGCTTCTTTGGTCACGGGTGTAACCTCATAGCCGGTGCACCCAGCCAAGCTGGTTGCAGCAAGCGCCGCAACCATGCCTTGCGCCGACCGCAAACCCACTCACTCTTCCTCCGCATCCAGGAGTTCCATGTTGAGGCCGAGGCCACGCACTTCCTTCACCAGAACGTTGAACGATTCCGGGATACCTGCCTCGAAACTGTCTTCGCCCTTGACGATGGATTCGTACACTTTGGTGCGGCCTGCCACATCATCCGACTTCACCGTCAGCATCTCTTGCAGGGTGTAGGCGGCACCGTAGGCTTCAAGCGCCCAGACCTCCATTTCCCCAAGACGCTGGCCACCGAACTGCGCTTTGCCGCCCAGCGGCTGCTGGGTCACAAGGCTGTAGGGCCCGGTGGAGCGTGCGTGCAGCTTGTCATCCACCAGGTGGTGAAGTTTCAGCATGTACTTCACGCCAACGGTGACGGGACGCGCGAATTGCTCGCCCGAGCGGCCATCAAACACGATGCTTTGACCGGACTCGTTAAAGCCCGCACGGCGCAATGCGTCGTTCACATCGGATTCTTTCGCGCCATCAAACACTGGCGTCGCGATTGGCACACCGTTGGTGACGTTGCCGGCAAGTTCCAGCAGGTCAGCATCGTTGCGGTCGGCGAAGGCATCCTGATACGTCTCGTCGCCGTAAGCCAGACGCACGGCATCACGCACCGGGGTCATGTCACCCGACCGGCGATAGTCTTTCAACGCATCGTCGATCTTGATGCCAAGGCCACGCGCGGCCCAGCCCATGTGGGTTTCCAGGATCTGACCGACGTTCATCCGCGACGGCACGCCAAGCGGGTTCAGAACGATATCAACCGCGGTGCCATCGGCCAAGAACGGCATGTCCTCGATCGGCACCACTTTCGACACAACACCCTTGTTGCCATGACGCCCGGCCATTTTGTCGCCCGGTTGCAGCTTGCGCTTTACCGCCACGAACACCTTGACCATCTTCATCACACCGGGGGGCAGATCGTCGCCGCGACGGACCTTTTCAACCTTGTCATCGAACCGGTTGTCCAGCGCACGCTTTTGCGCCTCGTACTGGTCGTGCAGGGCTTCGATGTCTTTCGCATCGCCTTCGTCCGACAGCGCCAACTGCCACCACTGGCCACGCGACATGGTGCCCAACAGATCGTCGTCGATCTTGGCGTTGGGTTTCATGCCTTTCGGGCCTTTGACAGCAACCTTGCCCATGACCAGCGTTTTCAGGCGGGAATAGATGTTCCGTTCCAAAATCGCCAACTCATCGTCACGGTCGCGTGCCAGACGTTCCACTTCTTCCCGCTCGATCTGCAGCGCGCGTTCGTCCTTGTCCACACCGTGGCGGTTGAACACGCGCACTTCGACGATTGTGCCATAAGCACCCGGCGGCAGACGCAAGGATGTATCGCGCACGTCAGACGCTTTTTCACCAAAGATGGCGCGCAGCAGCTTTTCTTCCGGCGTCATTGGCGATTCACCCTTGGGGGTGATCTTGCCAACCAGAATATCGCCCGGCACCACATCGGCGCCGATATAGACGATGCCCGCTTCATCCAGATTACGCAGGGCTTCCTCGCCAACGTTCGGGATATCGCGGGTAATCTCCTCTGGCCCCAGTTTCGTATCGCGGGCCGCCACTTCGTATTCTTCGATATGGATCGAGGTGAACACGTCATCGCGCAGAATGCGTTCCGAAATCAGGATAGAGTCTTCATAGTTATAGCCATTCCACGGCATGAAGGCGACGATGATGTTCCGGCCAAGGGCCAGTTCGCCCATGTCGGTGCAGGGGCCATCGGCCACCACTTCGCCGCGCGTCACGGTATCGCCCACCTTCACCAGCGGGCGCTGGTTGATGCAGGACGATTGGTTTGACCGCTTGAATTTGCGCAGACGGTAGATGTCAACGCCGGGCTCACCCGGTTCCATCATCTCGGTTGCGCGCACAACGATACGGGTGGCATCAACCTGATCAATTACGCCCGCCCGACGCGCCATGATGGCAGCGCCAGAATCCCGCGCAACCACCGCTTCAATGCCGGTGCCCACGAATGGCGCATCGGATTGCAGCAAAGGCACCGCCTGGCGTTGCATGTTCGACCCCATAAGGGCGCGGTTCGCATCGTCATTTTCAAGGAACGGGATCAGGCTGGCCGCAACCGAAACCAACTGTTTTGGTGACACGTCGATCAGATCAATCGCTTCTGGCGGGTTCAGCATGAATTCGCCCGCTTTACGCGAGGAAATCAGATCATCCGTGAAGCGGCCTTCACTGTCTTGCGCCGCGTTGGCCTGCGCCACGGTGTGACGCATTTCCTCGGTTGCTGACATGTAGATAACCTCGTCGGTCACCTTGTTGTCGATCACCTTGCGATACGGGGTTTCAATAAAGCCATACTTGTTCACCCGCGCGAAAGTAGCGAGGCTGTTGATCAGACCGATATTCTGGCCTTCCGGTGTTTCAATCGGGCACATCCGGCCATAGTGGGTCGGATGCACGTCGCGCACCTCAAAGCCTGCGCGTTCGCGGGTCAGACCGCCTGGCCCCAGCGCGGAAAGACGGCGCTTGTGCGTGACTTCCGACAGCGGGTTGGTTTGGTCCATGAACTGCGACAGCTGGCTGGAGCCGAAGAATTCACGCACCGCAGCCGCCGCTGGCTTCGCGTTGATCAGGTCTTGCGGCATGATCGTGTCGATTTCCACCGACGACATGCGTTCCTTGATCGCACGTTCCATGCGCAGCAGGCCGACGCGGTACTGGTTTTCCATCAATTCGCCGACGGAGCGGACGCGGCGGTTGCCGAGGTGGTCGATATCGTCAATCTCGCCCTTGCCATCGCGCAATTCGGTCAGCGCTTTGATGCAGGCGATGATATCGGCACGGTCCAGCGTGCGCTGAGTATCGGGGCGGCCAAGATCAAGGCGCATGTTCATTTTCACACGGCCAACAGCCGACAGATCATAGCGTTCGCTATCAAAGAACAGCGCGTCGAACAGTTGGCTTGCCGCTTCAACAGTTGGCGGCTCACCCGGCCGCATGACCCGGTAAATGTCCATCAATGCGGTATCGCGGCCCATATTCTTGTCGGCGGCCATGGTGTTGCGGATGTAGGGGCCGACGTTGACATTGTCGATATCCAGCACCGGAATATCAGTAATGCCTTGATCCAGCAGTACTTTAAGGCTGCCGCCCTTCACGCCGCCATCGCGGTCGTATTCCATCGTCAGCTCATCACCGGCTTCGACGTAAATCTCGCCGGTTTCTTCGTTGATGATATCTTTCGCCACATAGCGGCCAAGGATCTGGTCGAACGGCAATAAAAGCTCGGTCACTTTGCCGATCTTGATCAGTTCGTTCGCCATGCGCGGCGTCATTTTGTCGCCGGCTTTGCAGATCACTTCGCCGGTGGCGGCATCGACGATATCAAAGGTAGGACGGGTGCCGCGCACGCGTTCCGGGAAGAACTTGGTGACCCAGCCTTTGTTTTTCTCATGCTTGTAGGACACGGTTTGATAATACGCGTCCATGATCTGTTCCTGGCCCATGCCAAGCGCATACAGAAGCGTCGTCACCGGCAATTTGCGGCGGCGGTCGATGCGGGCGAACACAAGATCTTTCGCATCAAATTCGAAATCGAGCCATGAGCCGCGGTAAGGAATGATCCGGCAGGCGAACAACAGCTTGCCCGAGGAATGGGTTTTGCCCTTGTCATGGTCAAAGAACACGCCGGGCGACCGGTGCATCTGGCTGACGATAACCCGTTCGGTGCCGTTCACCACGAAGGTGCCGTTATGCGTCATCAAGGGCATGTCGCCCATGAACACATCTTGTTCCTTGATATCTTTGACCGACCGCGCGCCGGTATCTTCATCGACATCAAACACGATCAGGCGCAGCGTCACCTTCAAAGGGGCCGCATAGGTCATGTCGCGCGACTGGCATTCGTCAACGTCGTATTTCGGCTTTTCAAGCTCGTATTTCACGAATTCCAGCACAGAGGTTTCGTTGAAATCCTTGATCGGGAACACCGACTGGAACACGCCCTGAATGCCTTCGCCATCGGCGGGTTTTGGGCCTTCACCCGATTTCAGGAACAGGTCATAGGACGATTTCTGAACCTCAATCAGGTTCGGCATCTCCAATACTTCACGGATTTTGCCGAAATAGCGGCGGATACGTTTTTGGCCGACGTAGCTCTGAGCCATGCTCGAAGTCACCTTTCATCATTCGCTGGCGGCACCGTTGGGGAACGATGCTCGCCGCATGCGAAGCAGGGGGTAAGGTTCTATTCGTGCCACCCGTCCCACCGGATGGCTCCCGAACCTTAAACCGCGCCTTGGAAGGGGCTTCGTTCCATAATTGTTGCAAATCGGGCAGGAAAACCGGATCCCACTTTTCCCTGATTTGCTTGGAAAGCCCCTGCCAAGACGGGTTTGGCTGGGCCCGAATTCCTTCGGACCCAGCCAGATTTCAGGTCAGGATGCACGAGGCACCCCGCACGATTACTTCAGCTCTACCTTGGCGCCAGCTTCTTCAAGCTTCTTCTTCAGGGTTTCAGCGTCAGCTTTCGATACGCCTTCTTTCACTTTGCCGCCGGCTTCAACCAGATCCTTGGCTTCTTTCAGACCAAGACCAGTGATCGTGCGCACTTCTTTGATGACGTTGATTTTGTTCGGGCCAGCCTCAAGCAGCACAACATCAAATTCAGTCTGCTCTTCAACCGCAGCCGCCGCAGCGCCAGCAGCAGGACCAGCCATCATCACAGCGCCGCCAGCAGCGGGCTCGATGCCATACTTGTCCTTCAGGATGGTTTTCAGTTCTTGCGCCTGAAGAAGGGTCAGACCCACGATGTCTTCGGCAAGTTTGTTCAGATCAGCCATTTTACATTCCGTTCCATTAAGTTGGGTTCCAACGTGCTGGGTTCAACCCCACGCAGGTCAACAATTGCTCAAGCGGCAAGCCGCTCCTCCAAGGTAGAGAGGATGCCAGCGATGTTAGAAGCAGGCGCGCCAATGGCCCCGGCGATGTTCGATGCAGGCGCACCGATGCACGATACGATCTGAGCGATAAGCTCTTCCCGCGACGGCATCGCTGCGACGGCTTTCACACCGGCGGCGTCAAGGATCGTGTCACCCATTGCCCCGCCAAGAATAACGAAATTTTCGTTGGTCTTGGCATAGGCTTCCGCAACCTTCGCCGCAGCGACAGGATCTTCGGAATAGGCCATCACGGTCATGCCCGAAAGGAGGTTACCCATATTAGCGCCGGGCTTTCCTTCAAGGGCGATTCTGGCGAGCTTGTTCTTGGCAACGCGTACGGACCCGCCTACGTCGCGCATTTTTGCGCGCAGGTCCTGCATTTGTGCAACCGTGATGCCTGCGTAGTGTGCAACGACAACAACGCCAGAGCTTGCGAAGATTTGGCCGAGTTCGTCGACCACTTTCTCTTTTTGGGCTCTATCCACAGTTTCACTCCAAGGTTGGGGGTTTCCCCCCGGCTCATATTAGCCCCGGATTATCTCCGGGGCGTTCGGGTCCTGGTTACGGGTCCCGAGGCCAGATCACCCGAGGTTTCCCCCGAATTCCCAACTCGATCCCCATCTCAGGCAGGAAAATTAAGGCCATGATGGCCACCCACCGTCTCGGACAGGACAGGGTTTTCACCCCGTCATCCCCTTGTCACCAAGGGAATTTCGTAGGGCGGGGTTCACCCCCGCCACTTTCGCAAGGCGGGGTTAAACCCGCCCTGCAATATCAGTTTCCGGTGGCCGATGTCAGGTCAACCGAAACGCCGGGGCCCATGGTGGACGCGAGCGAGATTTTCTTCAGGTACGCACCCTTGGCACCCGACGGGCGGGCCTTGGACACGGCATCCACAAAGGCGCGGATGTTTTCGGCCAGATTGGCGTCACTGAACGAAACCTTGCCGATACCGGCATGAATGACGCCTGCTTTTTCGGCCTTGAACTGCACTTCGCCGCCCTTGGCCGCTTCAACAGCGGATTTCACATCCATCGTCACAGTGCCAACCTTTGGGTTCGGCATCAGGTTGCGTGGGCCCAGAATTTTGCCCAGACGGCCAACCAGCGGCATCATGTCTGGCGTTGCAATGCAACGGTCAAACTCGATCTTGCCGCCTTGGATGGTTTCCATCAGATCTTCTGCGCCAACAATGTCGGCACCGGCGGCCTTGGCTTCATCAGCCTTCAACCCGCGTGCGAACACGGCCACACGCACGGTTTTACCCGTGCCGTTTGGCAAGCTGACCACACCGCGAACCATCTGGTCTGCGTGGCGCGGATCAACCCCAAGGTTCATCGCGATTTCCAGCGTTTCGTCAAACTTTGCCGAAGCCGCCGATTTGATCAGCTTCACCGCGTCTTCAATCGAGACACCAATTTTGCCTTCAAAGGCTGCTTGTGCTTTAACTGTGCGTTTTCCGAGCTTTGCCATGATTATGCTTTCACCTCGATACCGCAGGACCGGGCGGAGCCCAGAATGATCTGCATTGCAGCATCAATATCATTGGCATTCAGGTCTTTCATCTTGGCCTCAGCAATCGCGCGCACTTGCGCCACGGTCACAGAACCCGCAACCGTATGGCCCGGCTTGACCGACCCCTTGGCGCGGTTGCGCTTGCCAACGGGTGGCAGACCAGCGGCCTTTTTCAGCATAAACGAAGCCGGCGCCGTCTTGAACTGAAGGCTGAACGACTTGTCCTGATAATAGGTGATGATCACAGGCGTCGGCGTGCCGGGTTCGGAATCTGCGGTCTTCGCGTTGAATTCCTTGACAAACGCCATGATGTTCAGGCCGCGCTGACCCAAAGCCGGGCCAACGGGCGGGGACGGGTTGGCTTGCCCCGCCTTCACTTGCAGCTTCAAGCTGCCGATAATCTTCTTGGCCATTTGGCCTCTCCTTTTTCGCTTCTGTTTTCCCGGCCTGCGCCGGGATGAAGTTTAGTGGTTCGGTTTGTCACCCGAGGTCTACCCCGTGGCGCGCGCCTTCCACACGATGCACGTCAGATATTCTTGGTTACCTGCGTGAATTCCAACTCTACGGGGGTCGCCCGACCAAAGATCGACACGGTCACCTTCAGGCGGCTGTGCGCTTCGTCCACGTCTTCGACCATGCCGGAGAAACCTTCAAACGGGCCGTCAGACACTTGCACAGTCTCGCCAATTTCAAACCGGATCAGGTTGCGCGGCGCTTCCAGACCTTCTTCAACGCGGTTCAGGATGGCGTTCACCTCGGCGTCGCGCATTGGCATCGGTTTGCCCTGCGGTCCCAGAAAACCCGTCACGCGGTTGATGGACGAGATCAGGTGATAGCCCTTGTTCGTCATCTCCATGCGCACCAGAACGTAGCCCGGCATGAAACGACGTTCCGACGTCACTTTCTTGCCGCGACGCACTTCCAGCACTTCTTCTGTGGGCACCAGAACTTCGCTGATCTCTTCCTCGAGACCCGCATCAGCAACGGCTGTCTTGATCTGCTCGGCAATTTTCTTCTCGAAATTCGAGAGAACACTTACCGAATACCACCGCATTGCCATGCCTCAGCCACCTTATTCGTCCAGGAGGCGCACCCCCGAAGATCATTTGTTTTCAAGCGGATAGCCCGCCGTTTCAGGAAAAAAAGACAGCGCGCGACCCGAATCGCCGCACGCTTATTGCCTTGAACTTGGGGCGGAATACCCCGCCAACCTGCCAATATCAAGGGAATTTTGCGAACACTACTGTGTTGTCAGATCAGCCAAACCCATTCAGGACGGCGCTTAGCCCGCTCCGGATTGCCAGATCAACAAGGCTGAAAAACGTGGCCGTCAAGGCCGCCATGATAAACACCATGATGGTGGTCAACACCACTTCGCGCCGTGTGGGCCAGACCACTTTGGCCACTTCGCCGCGCACTTGCTGAAGGAACTGAATGGGATTGGTTCTGGCCATGGGTCTTGTCCTGAAATCGCGGATGTTGGATGCAGATACGCGTTCAGCCCGTGGAATTCAAGCACGATAGGGGCGCATGCTATTTGGCGATTATCGGGGTTCTTTGGGTGCACCTGGTTGGCAGCGATAAAAAATTGCCAATGCGCAGTCTAGCTATGATTTGGCGCACCGCTGTTGTCGCGGCGCGCCAAAAGCCAGCTATAGCAGGCGCCAAGTCTGGTAGATGGCCAGCAACGATATCAACACCCCCACCGCCACCATCAGGAATTTCTGCGGAAGATAGCGGGTAACGTAGCCCGCAAACGGGGCTGCCGCGACGCCGCCGACAATCAGGCCCGCTACGGCCCAGGCATAGGTTGTCAGCCCTTCCGCCTCGGTCCAATGGCCCGTAAGCAAGGCGGTCAGGAAGGCGGCGGAGACGGCTGCAGTCAGAAAAAACTCAACCGTGTTGACAGTGCCGATCACTTCGCGCGGCGCACCGCCACTGCCAACAAGGCCGGTCGTGACCACGGGGCCCCAGCCCCCTCCCCCGACCGCATCCATAAAGCCGCCAACAGCACCCAAGGGGGCCACAAAGGCCAGCTTGTGCTGATCAATCGGGGTTATATTCCGAAATGCCCGGTAAAGAATGTAAATGCCCATCAGCCCAAGGTAGGCCGCGACATAGGGTTTCAGCACCGCCCCGTCGATCGATGTGATGACATAGGTGCCAAGCACCCCGCCCGCGATGCCAACCGGAGCCAACATGCGAAACAGTTGCCAATCCACGTTTTTGTGCCAGACATGGGATCCAGCGGAAGCTGCGGTGGTGAACAATTCAGCGGTATGAACTGAAGCGGAAGCCGCGGCGGGTGGCACGCCAAAGGCCAGCAGCACCGAAGAGGACACTACGCCGTAAGCCATGCCCAAAGCGCCGTCCACGATTTGCGCCAGAAAGCCGACAATGAGAAATAGAATGAAACTGTCTTGCATGGGATTTTCCTGTATTAGACAGGCCAATTACATACCAATATAGTAAGTAATCAACCGATTTATTACTTTTCCCATAGAATTTGTATGTAATTGTCAGACGGAAAGCGATTTTGACCTGCTCAACCCAGCAAATAGCTGCTGAAACGATGAAAATTTAAGCAGACCTCGTCAAAGAAAGGAACTTTTTACCCCGCCTGCCGCTTCTGCAAGGCTGATTCCCTCTAGTAGCAGGGAAGTGGTGTCGCGAACCGCAAGCAAAGCAGGCCGGATTTTGCAGGCATCAACCGACTTGCAATCCGGACATGGCGCAAAATGGCGCAAACTGGCGCAGGGTGCCAAGGCAAGCGGGCCGTCGATGCAGCGCAGAATATCTGCAAAAGAAATTTTATCCGCCGGGCGGGACAAAAGATAGCCGCCTGACGGCCCACGCTTGCCGATCACCAAACCATTGATTTTCAGCGCCGACAGGATCTGTTCCAAGAACTTGCGGGGTATGTTTTCAGCGGCAGCCATACCAGCGACGGTTGCCAACCCGTCATGCTTGGCAAGAAATAGCATGGCATGCAGGGCATATCTGGCTTTTTGGGTGAGCATGCCCCTGCATAGCATCGCCGCAAAGCCGCGAAAAGTGCCTAATTCGTCTGTGCCTGCGAGGCAAACCTAGCAAATGTGCCCAAAATCAAGGCCCGCGATCAAGGCCCGCGATCAAGGCCCGAAATCGAGGCTTGGCAGGAGTTGGGGGACTCGAACCCACGACCCTCGGTTTTGGAGACCGATGCTCTACCAACTGAGCTAAACTCCTGTGCCTGAGGGCGCAATAGGCCAGAGGGGCGGGGAAATCAAGGGGCAATAGGGCACAGGTTTGGGAATGAGCAGGGTGCCTTGCGTCAGCTTGAAGCTAAAGGTTAAGTTTACCCACTGGATATCGGTAGCGAGACGAAACATGCCATCCTTTGATGACGCAGCGCAGATGGCGCTGTTTGCGACGCGGCCCTGGCAGGACGTGACAGCCAGTGATCTGGTGGCGGCATTGTCTGTGCCTTCGATGTTGCCCTTTGAGGAAAGCCAGCTTTATCATTGGCTTGGCGCAAACTCAACAGGGTTTGGCGCAACCGTCGATCTGGGGGCGTTTGCAGGCGGGTCAGCGGCGCGGTTGCTATCGGGCTTAACCGCAAGCGGATTGCCGCATCATCTGCATGCCTATGACCGCTTCACCGCCGATGCCAAAGCCCGTGCCAAACATCTTTCACCCGGCGGAGTGGCCCTGACGGATGATAAGGATATCTTGCCGCTGGCCACCCGGCTGCTTCGGCCTTGGGCCGGGCAATTCACCCTGCATTGCGGCAATATCCTGGATCAACATTGGCCGGGCGAGCCTATTGAAATTCTTGCCATCGACGCGGGCAAAACCCCGGCCCTGACGGACCACATCGCCCGCAACTTTTTTCCAGCGCTGGTTCCGGGCAAATCTCTGGTCATCCACCAAGACTTTTTACATGCGCAGCAGCCTTGGCTTTGTGCACACATGCAAAGCTTGTCAGCACATTTTTTGCCACTGGCGCATGTGGCAAAAGACTGTGTGGTTTTTTTATGCACGCACGCCGTGACAGAGGCGGCTTTGACGGCGGCCAATACCGATGCGCTGACAGATGCGGCACTGATTTCAGCCGTGCAAAAGGCGGCCAAGCTTTACGCGCCCCTGATCGCGCGGCCCCGGTTTGGTGCGATGGTGCGCTGCATCAAAGGCAATCCGGGCACGCGCATTGCATGGCAGATGCGCGCGCCGGGCTAGACCAATCTTAGTTTGCCGGGGCAGCAGTTGGCGGGGCAGAAGTTGGAGGGGCAGGACTTGCCGGGGCAGGAATGGGCGGTGCGATTGGGGCCGTTGTGCCCGGCGCGCTGGCGATGGTTGGGGCATCGGCAGCTTTTATCTTTTTCTTGCCTGGCAATCCAACCCATTCAGGGTTTTCCAAAATCCACGTCTCAACCCGTTTGGCGGCGTTGTAAGACAGAATCTCGATCTGTTTTTCGCGCGACCGGGTCAGTCCGGACCCAATAACGGTTTCACCGGAGAAGGATTCGAAAATGGTAAATTGCGCGCCTTCAGCGTTCAATTTGGTGCCGGTGGCATCATCAAACAGGTTGGCAGTGATCACAAGAATGGATTTCGGCGAGGCAACGACAGGAACCCCCGGCGGCGCAAGCGCAAAGCCATCAACCGCGATGCCGATATTGTAGAACTTGGTGCCAACATAGCGGCCAAAGCGGGCATCGACAGATTTGATGATGGCAGCTTCCCATTCTTCCACCGAAGCAGGGCGGGAGATCGGAACCTTTTTCATATTGTCAGCGACAACAATGTTCAGGCCAAGTTGAAAGTTGCCAAGTGGCACGGGCGGTTCGGCAAGATCGTTCTTTTGGCAGGCGACCAGCAATATGGTCCCCAGAAGAACGGCCGTCAGGTTGCGAAAGATCATAGGGGCATTCCCGTGAATTGGCGACAAATTGTCCGAACGAAGCTATCTGCTTAAGACAGCACGCGCAAGGCGGGGGGTTTGACGCAGGCGGGCGCGCGCTACATTCTGTTACATCACCAAAGGAGGCCCGTGATGACCGAACAACGCCCTGCTTCTGCGCCATATCCGGTGCGCGTGCCGCTGACCACGGTGCCTTTGGGCATATTCGGATCGCTGAAAGCCGGGCGGCGCAATGTGTTGGAATTGATCCCGGAAATTGCAACGCGCCAACCGATGCTGTCGGGCAAAACCGGCAAACGCTGGCATATGGTGATGGATCCGGGCGCGCTGAAACAGGTGTTGCGCGACAAGGTGCAGGATTATCCGAAATCGGTGGTGACGAAGTTGATACTGGAGCCAGCCATCGGCGACAGTCTTTTTGTGGCGGAAGGGCAAAACTGGCTGTGGCAAAGACGCGCAGCCGCCCCAGTGTTTTCGCACCGCAATGTGGCGGCTTTGGCCCCGGTGATGACAGCAGCGGCGGAGCGGGCCTCAACCCGGATTGAGAGCATGGCGGGTGGCCGTGCGGTGGATATGTTTGACGAGATGGTGACCGCGACGTTTGAGGTGATATCGGACGTGACGTTTTCGGGCGGTGAGGGGTTTGCGCGCGCCGCCGTGCACCGGGCGATTGAGACGTATATCGGCGCTGCCGCGAAGGTATCGCTGCTGGATATCATCGGCGCACCGGTTTGGATACCGCGACCGGGGCGGATGATTTCGGGCAGGGCGATGCTGGAGATGAAACGGCTGGCCGATAAGGGCATCGAGCAGCGCCGGGCGGACGGCGCCAAGGCAGTGCCGGATTTGCTGGATTTGCTGCTGGACGGTGAAGACCCGAAGACCGGGCGTCGAATGACCACGCCGGAATTGCGTGATAACCTTTTGACCTTCATCGTGGCGGGGCATGAGACGACGGCGCTGACGCTGGCCTGGGCGTTGTATCTGTGCGCGTTTGACCAAGGCGTGCAGGATGCGGCGCGCAATGAAGCACGGGGCGTGTTGGGGGATAGGGCTGCGACGGTGGCCGATATCTCCGCCCTGCCATTGGTGCGGCGGATCGTGGATGAGACGCTCAGGATGTATCCGCCAGCGGCGTTTCTGTCGCGCACAGCTTTGAGCGCCGACACGTTGTGCGACCGGGAAATCAAGCCCGGCGATACCGTGGTTTTGCCGATTTATGCGCTGCATCGGCATCACATGCTGTGGGACGATCCGGATCAGTTTGATCCATCGCGGTTTGCGGATGCAAAGGCGATTGACCGCTTCGCCTACCTGCCCTTTGGCGACGGGCCGCGCATTTGCATCGGGGCGAATTTCGCGCTGCAAGAGGCAGTGATCATTCTGGCGACGCTGCTGGCGCGGTTCCGCTTTGCGCCGGTTGTTGGGAAGCAGCCTAAGCCCGTGATGATCCTGACGCTGCGGCCAGAGGGCGGGGTGTGGCTGACGGCGGAGCGGGTTTGAGGGGGGGGGGGGGGGGGGGGG